>NZ_JAVBIJ010000002.1 GCF_032193765.1 Rhodoferax potami | reverse complement strand
TGTCAAACGCAGTTTCGATTTGATACAGCTGTCGAACGCAAACGCGGCGTGGATTTGATACACCGTTGTGTGGGGCGATTGTCTGTTTTGTCTTTGCTTGTCTTTCAAGCAGTCAGTGGCTCGCCACTGACTGCTTGGCGCCCTTAGGCTGCCTGTTCCTCCTGTGTATCAAGGTGACTGCGTTTTCGTTTGAGTAGGGTATTGCTGCTGGCGGCAATCACACCGGCACGCCGCTTATCTTTCAGGCGATAGGAGTCTCCTGAAATCGGGACCACATGGGCGTGGTGGAGCAGTCGGTCAAGTAGCGCCGCTGTCAGCGTGGCATCGTCTGCAAACGTCTGGTCCCATTGCCCAAACGGCAGATTGGAGGTCAGGATGAGACTTCCCACTTCATAGCGTTTGGCAATGACTTGGAACAGAAGATTCGCCTGTTCCCGATTCATGGGAAGGTACCCGACCTCGTCAATGATCAACAGCCGGTAGGGACGCACGATGCGTTTGATAGCCTCTTCCAGGGTGTTCTGCCGTAGTGCCGTGCTCAGTGTCATCAGCAGATCTGCCGCCGTGATGAAACGCGTCTTGATTCCAGCCTGGGTTGCCCTGTAGCCCAAGGCGATGGCCAAGTGGGTTTTGCCCACCCCACTGGCGCCCAGCAAGACCACGTTCTCGCTGCGCTCCACGAAGGCCAGACTGCCAAGCTCCTGTACCAGGGGTTTGGGCACGCCGCTGGCAAACTGGAAGTCAAACTCATCAAGCGTCTTGATGGCGGGGAAGCCCGCTATGCGCGTGAGCATGGCGCGTGTTCTCTCCACTCTGGCTAGAGCCTCGCCACGCAAGGCTTGCTCCAGGAACTCCAGGTACCCCAGCTCTTTCTTGGCCGCCATTTGCCCCAAGTGGGCAAGCTGATCGGGTAAGTTGAGCAGGCGCAGCTGATCACACAGTTCACGCAGTCTTTCCATTTGCAGGCTCATGGTCGTCCTCCTGCTGAGGCTTGGTTGTGCACCAGCGTGTCATACATCGCCAGAGGATGCTGCAGGCCTCGCCATGCCGCGGCTGGAATTGGCCGGACTGCTGCGCCGCTACCGGTGACTTTTTGCAATTGACGCACTGTTCGCCCACTGTAGGCGCTGGGGATGGCCAGCAGATGTGTGCGCTCCTGTTGCAAAGCCAGTGCCGGCACACACCCAGTGGTTCCGTGGATCCGCACATTGGCAACGTCACGCAGCCAGGTGCGCATTTCCCGATTGGCTGTGTCCGCGTCCACCACCAAGCATTGCTGCTTCATACTCGCCACCAATGGCACCCAGAAGCTGCGCCGGATGTAGCCATTCATGCGTTCGACTTTGCCCTTGGTCTTGGCCCGATAGGGCTTGCACACCCGCGGCACAAAGCCATGGTGGTGCGCAAAGTCAGCAAAGGCACCCTGGAACTGGTGCAGGTTCTTGCCGTAGGCGTCACGCTTGAGGATGACGGTCTTCATGTTGTCGTACAGCACTTCACGGGTGACTCCACCAAAGCTCTCGAACGCCCTGACATGGCACGCCAGTAGTGTCTCCAGCTTCATGTCTGTGACAAACTCCGCGAAGGTCGCCCGGCTGTGGCCAAGCGTTGCCACAAACGCCGCCAACATGCCGTCTTTATGCCCAGACTTGCGGAACTCGATCCAGTCCATCTGCATTTGCTCACCGGGCTGGGTCTCGAACCGCACAACCGGATCCGGGCGCGCCTGTGGACGCAACTCCTTGAGGTACTCCTGCAGGATGCGCACGGAGCCCGTATACCCCTGTGCGGCAATCTCACGCTGCAGCACCGTTGCGGGAATCCAATCAGGCTTGGCCGCCTGAATACGTCCAGCCAAGTAGTCCTTGAATGGATCGAGCTTGCTTTTACGTTCCGGCAGTTTCTTCATGGCCGGCGGACCGCCCTCCAAATACTTACGCACCGTGTTGACTGCCATTCCAGTTTGCGCCGATATCTCGCGCAAGCTCAGCCTGTGCTTCCTTAAAACCTTGAGTTCCATGTACTCCTCGTTCGTAATCATTGCCAGTCCCATCCATGGTTCGGATGGCTTGGCACGTTAGTCGAGGTGTATCAATTCCTCACCGCGTTTGCGTGTCATTTTCATACTGCGCGTGACACGAGTTCAAAGCTCAGCGGCACAAACCCCGCATTGCGCGGGGCGTTGGCCTGCTCTTGCCGCCAGTTGCTGCAAAAACCATAAACCAGATTCTTGCTGCCGGTAAAACCCATGGCACGGATCGCCTCAAAGTAAGCCCGCACACTACGGCGCTCACGTTTGCCACGGTAACTGTCGGCTTTGAGCCAATTGGCCAATTGCTCTCGATACGGATCCAGCAGGCTTGGCACAGCTGCGCGCTGTGGGTAGCGCGGCTCCACCATCTGTGATTCATTCAACCACTTGGCTGCGGTGTTTCTGGAGATACGCAGCCGTCTGGCCGCTTCGCGCACGGATACGTTCTCACGTAACACCATACGTCTGAGTTTGCTGAGGATTCCCACGTCTATCACTCCTATGTACCCCTGCTTAAAAATGAAGCAAGGATTGTGGATAACGTGGCTCAGTTTTCGACTGGAATTCCTTTTAAATTGGCCCAGTGTTCAGTTGGAATCAACAGCAGTCTCTCGCACGCTCAAACCGACCTTCATGCACTGGGCGTACTCCAGCAGCAGACTTTTATGCCAGAGGCCGTTTAACGGGGAACCCGTGAGCCCGGTGAAGCTCTTGAAGCACTTCTTGCACCGGTATCGCTGCTCCCCGGACGCAGTAGTCCCCCACCGCTGGAACGCATTACCTTGGCAGTGAGGGCATTGCCCCTCACGTTCCACATGCGCAGTTACGAGCTCCCGCACGGCAGTTTGCTGGGCGAGCTTGCTTACGGTCTCGTCCAGTTGACGCAATTGATGGGGGCTGAGGGACTCTAAGGACTCCACCAACCGCTGGAAATCTCGGCGGCGCATAGCGCCAAAGTGTACTCACCAACACGATAAGGTGACAGAGCCAAAATAAAAGAGCGCAATATCAGTCCCTCACTGCCGCTGCGTTCATATTGGCCGGAATCCATGTTCACGATCCCGGAATCGCCGTTCATCTTCGCCGAAATACGCATCATGTGAACAAGTCCCCCTCAACGGCAGCTCCTGAGGCTGTTGTGCAGACCTGCCCTAGTTGTAGTAACTGGGCGCGCTGCCGCCGGGTCTCCTGCAGGTCTCACCGACCTTGCCTCCCAATTCGACCTCTTTCAATATGCTGACTATTTGACTTTTTATGAACTTTGTTTTCTTCAGCTGGAGACTCCATCAGGGGGAGGGGCTCCGAGAACACGCCCGTCTGATTCTGAATCACATGCGCAATCGGTCTTTGCCCAATAGCGAGCGACAGGCAGAAATCACGTGCAGGCCTCACAGAATCAGATGGGGGATTCCCTCGTCACAACTGGCCTGACCACACGTCAGCCTCGTGAGGAGTTGCATTCGAAAAAAATTGAGGAAATCGTGATAGGCATAAATATTTCATTGCCTTTGATGGATGCAAAAAAAGCAAGGAATTGAAAGGAATTTATTCGTAACAAGGCTACTATTAAAATGTAAATATCTAAGAGCGCTAATATGAAAAAATTGAATTCGGCAAAGGCAAAACCTTCAACAAATCATATTGATGCAGCGATTGATAAAAATGCTCCAGACTTGGTCCAACTTGGAAATCGGCGGATACGAAATAAAAAGAGTGAACGCAACTTACAGAATGAAGATGCTCATCGAGAAAATCTTGAGCCTTTGGAGTTTGGTAGAAACGCTGAACTCGACCCCCCAGAATATTCTGCCGCAGACCAGCGAGCCGTTTTGGATGGTAGCGCAAACCTAGAGGCTGAAGCTGTAACTTCCAACAGTCTTGAGTCATATAGCCGCTTGGGTACTCCAGCAAAATCGGATCCCATCTTATCAATTGATGATCGAGGTAATACAGAAAGCTTTGGTCAAATGATGGAGGCATCTCCATCAAGCGCTGGCTCATCTTCAATTGCTGCTATTTCAAATATTGCTTCAGAAATAGATTCTCTAGAAATTGCTAGCTCTGTTGTTTCTAATGCCTCCTCAGGCCTAGGTATTTTATCCGGTGGCTTAGGTATTCTTTCAGCGACCGCTGTTGTGGTGAATGCCACAAAGAATACGCCATCCACAGCTGAGTCGGCATCAGGAGTGGTGACTCTCAATGGTTCTATCGTTGCTGGACCTGTCGTAGCTGGAAATCAACTCACAGTTGTGGTGTCGAGAGCCGATAATAATGGCGAATTGGGTCGAGTCAAAGTGAATGATGATGGCACTTATTCTGTTAGCTTTGATGCTAAATATACAGGTGTGGTCATTGCTCGGGTTGTTGACGGCGATGATGCCGGAGCGGATTATTTGGATGAAGCAAGTCGATTGCAAATTGATTTGCCGGTGAATTTGCGTGCAGCAGCGGTTATCAATGGAGCTGGGCAGTGCACGTTGGTTATTTCCCCGATTACAGAAATCGCCGTCCGCCAGTTGGATATTGAAGGTAAAGTGGCAGGGGGCTCGGGGTTGGATATAACTTCAGTCAACTCTATAAACTCAAGGGTCTCAACAGTTTTTGGTCTTACTGATATCACTAGGGTAAAGCCGGTAGCTGTTAATGATATTAATTTTTCCTCAGCAGAGGCTGAGTCAAAAAAATACGGATATGCACTTGCCGCTCTTTCGGGAGCAGATCAAAACTTGGTCGGCATGGAGGCTACATTAGCGGCAGTTGCAAATGGTATTTCCTCTAGTGTCGTTCCGACGGTTAGCAACAATGTGCAGCGGATCTTGTTTCAAGGAGCAGATACAGTCGGGACGAAGTTAGGGGTTGATATTTACAACGTAGTTTGTTATCAGTTTAATTTCAGTGAAGCTTCTCGCAATTCTGCCCCCGGCTGGGCTAGTGACGTTAAAGCTCTTGGGCAACAAGATTTGGTCTCAGCTTTGCCGAAGGATATTGCTGGCCTCACGTCAACTCAGCTTTCATTGATGACCGCGCAACAAATTGGTTGGATCCCTCCGGTTGCAATCAGTAGCTTGTCCGGTACGAAAATTTCATTTATCGGAGCGGGCATATCGGGCATGACTGGAACTCAAGCTGCATCTCTTTCAGCTGTTCAAATTGATGCACTTGTTGGGTCTGGTCTGATTCGTAAGCTGTCTTCTGAAGCGCTCGCTTCCTTGCCAAATGCACAAGATGGCTTTAAGTTGATAGTAGGGGGAGCGGGTAATGGCGGCACCGCACCTACGACTCAGACATACAAGGACATCGGAGTCACGGGGGTGGATGCGGGCAACATTGCATCGATCAACGATGCCCTCAAGGGACTGCCCGGTGCGAACAAGGACACGGCCGCTGAAGTACAGGGCATTGTCGACGCCTACCGAAAAGTGCTGGCCGCGGCCGACGCGGTGGCAGGCAACACAGACGCTGCCAATCTGCCCAGTCTGGCTGAGTACGGCAAGATAGGCGTGAGCGAAGTCACTACTATCACTCAGGCAGCGCTGCTGGGCAGCGTGATCGACGGCAAGAACAAGATTGACGCGGATACGGTGTCAGAGATCAAGGCGTTAGCGCTTGCATCCAATGCCGTATTGGAGGCGGCAGCGTCGGCCAATGGAGCCTCGCTGAGCATGGCCCAGCTCGAGCAGCTGGGGATCAAGGGCGTTACGGCGGACAACCTGGCAGCAGTGCGTCAAGCAATAGCTAACAGCGCCGATGATGGCAGCGCCATCGACAGCCTGACCAAGCTGCAAAGCGTGGTGAGTGCAACGACAACGCAAGTCGCAAGCGTGCTGACTGGTTTGCAAAGCTACAACGGCGCTAACGGACAGAGCGCACCTACGACTCAGACATACAAGGACATCGGAGTCACGGGGGTGGATGCGGGCAACATTGCATCGATCAACGATGCCCTCAAGGGACTGCCCGGTGCGAACAAGGACACGGCCGCTGAAGTACAGGGCATTGTCGACGCCTACCGAAAAGTGCTGGCCGCGGCCGACGCGGTGGCAGGCAACACAGACGCTGCCAATCTGCCCAGTCTGGCTGAGTACGGCAAGATAGGCGTGAGCGAAGTCACTACTATCACTCAGGCAGCGCTGCTGGGCAGCGTGATCGACGGCAAGAACAAGATTGACGCGGATACGGTGTCAGAGATCAAGGCGTTAGCGCTTGCATCCAATGCCGTATTGGAGGCGGCAGCGTCGGCCAATGGAGCCTCGCTGAGCATGGCCCAGCTCGAGCAGCTGGGGATCAAGGGCGTTACGGCGGACAACCTGGCAGCAGTGCGTCAAGCAATAGCTAACAGCGCCGATGATGGCAGCGCCATCGACAGCCTGACCAAGCTGCAAAGCGTGGTGAGTGCAACGACAACGCAAGTCGCAAGCGTGCTGACTGGTTTGCAAAGCTACAACGGCGCTAACGGACAGAGCGCACCTACGACTCAGACATACAAGGACATCGGAGTCACGGGGGTGGATGCGGGCAACATTGCATCGATCAACGATGCCCTCAAGGGACTGCCCGGTGCGAACAAGGACACGGCCGCTGAAGTACAGGGCATTGTCGACGCCTACCGAAAAGTGCTGGCCGCGGCCGACGCGGTGGCAGGCAACACAGACGCTGCCAATCTGCCCAGTCTGGCTGAGTACGGCAAGATAGGCGTGAGCGAAGTCACTACTATCACTCAGGCAGCGCTGCTGGGCAGCGTGATCGACGGCAAGAACAAGATTGACGCGGATACGGTGTCAGAGATCAAGGCGTTAGCGCTTGCATCCAATGCCGTATTGGAGGCGGCAGCGTCGGCCAATGGAGCCTCGCTGAGCATGGCCCAGCTCGAGCAGCTGGGGATCAAGGGCGTTACGGCGGACAACCTGGCAGCAGTGCGTCAAGCAATAGCTAACAGCGCCGATGATGGCAGCGCCATCGACAGCCTGACCAAGCTGCAAAGCGTGGTGAGTGCAACGACAACGCAAGTCGCAAGCGTGCTGACTGGTTTGCAAAGCTACAACGGCGCTAACGGACAGAGCGCACCTACGACTCAGACATACAAGGACATCGGAGTCACGGGGGTGGATGCGGGCAACATTGCATCGATCAACGATGCCCTCAAGGGACTGCCCGGTGCGAACAAGGACACGGCCGCTGAAGTACAGGGCATTGTCGACGCCTACCGAAAAGTGCTGGCCGCGGCCGACGCGGTGGCAGGCAACACAGACGCTGCCAATCTGCCCAGTCTGGCTGAGTACGGCAAGATAGGCGTGAGCGAAGTCACTACTATCACTCAGGCAGCGCTGCTGGGCAGCGTGATCGACGGCAAGAACAAGATTGACGCGGATACGGTGTCAGAGATCAAGGCGTTAGCGCTTGCATCCAATGCCGTATTGGAGGCGGCAGCGTCGGCCAATGGAGCCTCGCTGAGCATGGCCCAGCTCGAGCAGCTGGGGATCAAGGGCGTTACGGCGGACAACCTGGCAGTAGTGCGTCAAGCAATAGCTAACAGCGCCGATGATGGCAGCGCCATCGACAGCCTGACCAAGCTGCAAAGCGTGGTGAGTGCAACGACAACGCAAGTCGCAAGCGTGCTGACTGGTTTGCAAAGCTACAACGGCGCTAACGGACAGAGCGCACCTACGACTCAGACATACAAGGACATCGGAGTCACGGGGGTGGATGCGGGCAACATTGCATCGATCAACGATGCCCTCAAGGGACTGCCCGGTGCGAACAAGGACACGGCCGCTGAAGTACAGGGCATTGTCGACGCCTACCGAAAAGTGCTGGCCGCGGCCGACGCGGTGGCAGGCAACACAGACGCTGCCAATCTGCCCAGTCTGGCTGAGTACGGCAAGATAGGCGTGAGCGAAGTCACTACTATCACTCAGGCAGCGCTGCTGGGCAGCGTGATCGACGGCAAGAACAAGATTGACGCGGATACGGTGTCAGAGATCAAGGCGTTAGCGCTTGCATCCAATGCCGTATTGGAGGCGGCAGCGTCGGCCAATGGAGCCTCGCTGAGCATGGCCCAGCTCGAGCAGCTGGGGATCAAGGGCGTTACGGCGGACAACCTGGCAGTAGTGCGTCAAGCAATAGCTAACAGCGCCGATGATGGCAGCGCCATCGACAGCCTGACCAAGCTGCAAAGCGTGGTGAGTGCAACGACAACGCAAGTCGCAAGCGTGCTGACTGGTTTGCAAAGCTACAACGGCGCTAACGGACAGAGCGCACCTACGACTCAGACATACAAGGACATCGGAGTCACGGGGGTGGATGCGGGCAACATTGCATCGATCAACGATGCCCTCAAGGGACTGCCCGGTGCGAACAAGGACACGGCCGCTGAAGTACAGGGCATTGTCGACGCCTACCGAAAAGTGCTGGCCGCGGCCGACGCGGTGGCAGGCAACACAGACGCTGCCAATCTGCCCAGTCTGGCTGAGTACGGCAAGATAGGCGTGAGCGAAGTCACTACTATCACTCAGGCAGCGCTGCTGGGCAGCGTGATCGACGGCAAGAACAAGATTGACGCGGATACGGTGTCAGAGATCAAGGCGTTAGCGCTTGCATCCAATGCCGTATTGGAGGCGGCAGCGTCGGCCAATGGAGCCTCGCTGAGCATGGCCCAGCTCGAGCAGCTGGGGATCAAGGGCGTTACGGCGGACAACCTGGCAGTAGTGCGTCAAGCAATAGCTAACAGCGCCGATGATGGCAGCGCCATCAACAGTCTGAGCAAACTTCAAACCTTGGTATCTGGCGCAGCTTTTTCTCCAAGCGATGTCCAATTGTCAAACGACACCGGCAGTTTCTCCACAGATTTTGTAACAACGGTCAATAACCAGACCATCAGTGCAAAACTCAGCACCGTTATCTCTGCTGGTGACACATTGGAAGGATCTGTGAATAGCGGCGCTACCTGGGAAAAAATAAACAGCATGGTCACTGATCGCGCCATCACTTGGACGGGCGTGACTCTGAATTCCGGTGTCAACAACATAGTATTCAGGCTGACCAAGCAAGATGGTAGTCAATACCTCAGCAGCGCGCAGACCTACACCCTGGACAACACCGCACCTGCGGCACCCACCCTGGTGCTGGATGCAGCCTCGGACACGGGCATCAGCAACAGCGACCGCGTAACCAACAACAACACACCCACCATCAGCGGCACGGCTGAATCCGGCAGCAGCGTCAAGCTGTATGACGGCAGCACGCAAGTGGGCAGCGCCACGACCGGTGGCGACGGCAAGTGGAGCATCACGCCGGGCAGTGCCCTGGTCAATGGCACGCACACCCTCACGGTCAAAGCCACCGATGCGGCGGGCAACGAGTCTGCGGCCTCAAGTCTCAACGTGACGATAGATAAAGAAAGCCCCAGATTGAGCAGCAACACGCCTGTGGACGACGCTACAGATGTGGGCATAAGCGCCAATCTGACGCTGAGCTTCAGTGAAAACATTGCGCTGGGCAGCGGCAACATCACGCTCAAGGCGATCGATGGCGCTGCTGATGTAGTCATTGATGTTGCCAGCCACAGCAACCAGCTCAGCATCAGCGGCAATACGCTCACCATCAACCCGAGCAGCGATTTGGCGAGAGGCAAGCAATACGCCGTACAAATAGGCAACACAGCCATTACAGATACCGCAGGCAATACCTATGCAGGCATCAGCGACCTGAATACGCTGAACTTTACGACATCCAACTCGCAACCCGGCGACGCCTCAATTAGCCTGGGTTCAATGGGTAAGCTTATTGCTCCAATTCAAGTGGAAGGTAATTGGTATTACTTCTATGACAAAAGTGGCAATGGCGTTGCGGATTCCGCGGATGCCATTTCATTAGAACAATTAGCCATCAATTTAGGAACTATTGCCAGCGCGATCACCGAGAGCAACCGGACGTTCACGATTAACGGCGTTACGGTGAAATTGCCTACTTATGGCGGCCCGGTGGGGGTCGACGGTAAGCCAACGAGTTTTGGTGCTAAAAACGGCACCAGTTACAGCGCAAATCCGCTAGTTAGCGGGGATAACCTTAATGACCCTACGCCCAACGGCAACGCTACCTACAACGACTATCTGGCGATTTGGGATGGTATTAACGGCAGTGGAACCGGAACCGGTCAGTACGGCGTGCCGGCTGGTTGGCTCCCCATCGTCAACTACTGGTCTGCGACGCCCTCGCCAAATGGCCACGCCATGGTCAACCTTGGTGCCGGCATGTACGGTGGCGAAGTCGTCGCCTGGACTGACAACTTCACCGCTTACTTTGCCTTTCAGGTATTGTGAGGCGGTTTTCGCGGAGCGACATTCTCAAACCTTGTTTGAGCCACCCGCAGCCGTGCGCTCATCTTGTTCAAGGCAGCCATGCCTTGCGGATTCTGAGGTGGCGGTAGTTGGGGCCGTCCGGCAGGAAGAAGGTTTTGAGGGGGCCGAGTTCGTGCTCGTAGATGTGCTTGCGCAAGCGCCAGGTGCTGGCGTGCCCATAGATGCCGTAGTAGCTGTTGAGGGTGGCCAGCATGCGCTGCAGCAGCGCGGTACCCGTGGGCGTGGATGGCCTGGTGGTTGGCCAGCCAGCGTTGCCAACTGCCACTGGGCTGCTGCATGGGGTGGTGCGTATCGTGCGGGAACACCAAGGCCCTGAACCAATGCAGCCGCCGCTTCAAAGCACGTACTGCGCGTTGACGGGTCAGGCGGTGGTGGGGGTGGACGATGGCGCCCAGAAAATCAGCGCCCTGGCTGCAGCGTTGCAGAACAGTTTTTGTGGGATGCAGCTGCAGGCGCAGCCGCTCTTGCAGGAATTGTTCAATGCGGGCTTTGTGCACCAGCAGGGTCTGGGGGGCATCAGCCAGCAGGACAAAGTCGTCAACGTAGCGTATGTAGCCGCGCACCTTGAGGGTGTGTTTGACGAACTGATCGAGCTCGTTGAGGTAGACGTTGGCAAAGAACTGGCTGGTGAGGCTGCCAATCGGCATGCCAACACCGGGCGGTGCGCCAAAAAGAGACTTGTGCGGCGGTACGCGCGCCAGCAGGTCGATGTCGCCGCTGCGCCGGGGCGGAGGCTCGGTGGGCGATTGTTGAATGATGGCGGTTGCCACTTGGTCCAGCTGCTGGCGTGTGGACGCAGGCCAAGGCAGTTTGGGCAAGGCGGTTTGCCGCAGCTGCAGCAGGATGCGGCGGTCGATGCTGGGAAAGAAGGCCCGGATGTCGAGTTGGCAGTACCACCGGTGTCCGGGTTGGCGCATGAAGTGCTGCAGGCGCCCGATAGCGGCTTGCGTGCCCTTGCCTTGCCGGTTGGCGTAGCTGTCGTCAATAAACCGCTTGTTCCACCAGGGTTCAATGTGTTGTACCAGCCATTGCTGGACCAGGCGGTCGGCGAAGGCCGGAGCAAAGATTTCGCGCAGCTTGGGGTCGGTGACGGCAAAGACCGTGAAGCCGCTGGGCCTGTAGTGGCCGCTGGCAATGTCATGCGCCAATGCAAGCACCATGTTGGGCAGCTGCAGCAGATGCGCGCTTGTGTTCGCTGTTGCTGGCTTTGGCGGCGCAGGCAAACAACTGCCGGGCAATGTCGTTTTGAGTCATGGAGAAGTATGGAACGCACGTTCAAACACCCTCAGATTTTTGCAGACTTGCTGAGCCTGTGCCAGCTTTATTACCCGATGCATAACAACTTGCCCAAACCTTTTCGCTATGCGGTGGGCGATCGCATTCTGTCGGAGCTGGCTGAGTGTTTGCGGCTGGTCGTGCTAGCTAACGCGGTGGACAAGCAGAGTCAGCTTGGCCGGCGTGACGGCGCGGCGTACGTGCGCCAGGTTCGCGCCGGTATCGAGGTGATACGCGGCTTTTTGCTGTTGGGCTGGAAGCTCAAGCTGGTTTCGCATGGCGCGCTGACAGAGTTCGGCATACGGCTGGAGGCTATCAGCCGGCAGGCGGCGCGCTGGCAGCAGTGGTTTGAGACGGTCTAGGGATGGTCTGCACAACAGCCTCAGGAGCTGCCGTTGAGGGGGACTTGTTCACATGATGAAACCGCCGCCGAATTTGGCGTCAATTTCCCCTTCTACGGTCATGTTTTAGCCCCCATTGCGTATTTCGGCGAAGATGAACGGCGATTCCGGGATCGTGAACATGGATTCCGGCCAATATGAACGCAGCGGCAGTGAGGAACTGATATTGCGCTCTTTTATTTTAGGCCGAGGTGGTTTTTCGGCAGAGTGACTCCTTGTCAGGTTGGTTGATTGGGGCTTTTCTTAATCAACCCGCCGCGGACTCAGCGTTGGCGGTTTTGCCTTTTCCGGGTGCAGGTTTCTTTCGCAACGACTCACCCGTGATCGTGAAGCGATGATGGTTCTCCATTAACCGGTCCAGCATCGCATCGGCCACTGTCGGGTCACCAATCCACTCGTGCCAATGCTCAATGGGCAACTGACTGGTAATGATCGTGGCCCGACTTGATGTCCTGTCATCAATGATCTCCAGCAAGTCCGCCCGGCTCTGGCTGTCCAGCGCAGCCATGCCCCAGTCATCGAGCAGCAGGACATCGGTTTTGCGGATCTGATCGAGCCACTTGCCAAACGTGCCGTTGGCATGGCGGATACGCAATTCCTCCCCCAGTCGTGGCACCCGCTGGTAGTGGGCACTGAAGCCCCGCCGGCACGCATGTTGGGCCAACGCACAGGCCAGCCAGGATTTACCCGCCCCGGTCGGCCCCGTAATCAGCACAGCATGTCCGCTTTGCACCCACCCGCCCAGGGCCAGACTCATCACTGCACTGCGTTGAATGCCGCGCCCGGCGCGGCTGTCAATGTCTTCGATAGCCGCTTGCGGATACTTCAGCCTAGCCTGTTTCAACAGGCGGGTTTGGCGCTTGTCATTGCGCCAGTGCACCTCCCTGTCTACCAATAGCGCCAACCGCTCTTCAAAGCTCATGGCCGCCACGCCTGCTTGACTGAGCTGCTCCTGCAGCCCCGTGGCCAAGCCCTCCAGCCTCAATTCACGCAGTTGGGCTAATGTCGTATTCATCATCATGGGGGTCTCTCCATTCGTCTCTATTGGTAATAGCCAGGCCCGCGCACGTGAGCATGTGCCGGGCTGCTCCACTCGGGGGCCTCGGTCTTAAGCAACTGATCCCCGCGGTTGACCAGGATGTCGCGGATATGGCTGTATTTGCAGGTGCCCAACTGCAGCGCCATCAAGCTCGCCGCTTCCAGCCTGGCATGGCCGTATCGGCGCCCCAGGGAGAGCAAACCCAAGCAGGCCCGGTAGGCATGTTCAGGGTGGCGCTGGCGCTCCAGCATCTTGCTCACTACCCCGGCCGTGGCCACGCCGATTTGCTCGCCCCAGGCCAGAAGCCGCTCCGGACTCCACTGTGCATGCGCCCGGTGTGCCTCTGGCATGTGTTCATCCGTCGTGGTGAAGCCGCCCCGGCGAGCGCTTCTGAGGTGGCTGCACACCCGCTGGCCCCGGTTCAGAATCTCCAGTGTGGTGCGGGTCACCCGCAGCTCCAGCGTCTGGCCCACCAGTGCATGTGGAACGCTATAGCGGTGGCCTTCAAACTCGACGTGATAGTCAATGTGTACTTTGACCGTCTTGAATACCGCAAGCTCAAACGGTTCAGGCGGCAGGGCCATCAATGCTGGCGCATCCAGGGCGGTAAACGCGCTTGCCCGGCATCCGGGTAGCTTCTGAAACGGTTTGTTGTTCAGATACTCCAGCAAAGGGGCAATGGCTGCGTTGACCTCAGTGACGCTAAGAAACGATTGATGCCGCAGTCGCGCCAATATCCAGCGCTCAACAATCTGGACCGTGGACTCGACTTTGGCCTTGTCCTGCGGGTGGTAGGCACGCGCAGGTAGTACGCTGCAGCCGTAATGGCATGCAAAGTCCAGCACGGTGTCAGTAGCTCGGGGCTCGTAACGGCTGACCTGCGCAATCACTGCGCGCGGGTTGTCCGGCACGATTAGCTGCGGCACTCCACCATAGAAGGTCAGCGCCTTGACACACCCCTCCAGCCAATCTGCCGTGGTCTGTGCAGGTGTCGCCCACGCGAAGGCGTAACCTGAGGCGCCCAAGGCGGCCACGAAGATATTGGCTTTACCACCCTCGGCCAGCACAATGGTCGGGCCAGCGTAGTCAATGAACAGTTTTTCTCCGGCGCGATGCACTTGGCGCATTGAGCGCTTCAGTGTCTTGGCAAACCGGCGGTAGTGCTCGCAGAATTGGGTGTACTGGTAAGGCCTGACCTGGGTGTCTTCGGCCCACTTGGCGCAGTATTCTTGCCACAGCAGCATCAACGTAACGCCTTTGCCGCGCAGCTCCAAGTGCACCCGTGCGTAGTCAGGCGCAACAAAGACAACGGGCTCACTTTGCTGGCCCCGCAATTTGCGGTGTAACTCTCCCTCATCCAAGGTTTCTATGGCACTCCAATCCAGTCCTGCTGCAAGAGCCTGACGGATGTATTTGGAGATGACGCCTTTGGACAGTCCCAGGGCTTGGGATATCTGATCGTAGGGTAGCCTGCACTCCAGGCTCAATCTCAATGTTTCTTTAACTTTGCGCATCGCGATCTTTCGGGCGGGCATCCGGCCTCCTGTCAAAAATCAGGCAGCCTACCCGCCAGGGTGGTCTCATTTGCGCAACTTCAGTCCCCACTTCTATGCAGGCATACGCCTGCGCCACATTCGCTGTTCACGACTCCGAAATCAACGTTCACGATGCCGAAATCCTTAGCTGCAAGCTATCAAAACGCCCGTTCACGTTGCCCGAAATGGCTGTTCACGTTCGTCCGAAATACCCAACTCTTTTGCTTTGTCCCTAAAGGCCGCAAGATAAGGCCCATGTCGATGCCCAATACCAGCACTCCCACATTTACCGTCGAAACGGTCATGGGGCTGTCGCCGCAGAGCATCGCGCAGACACTGCAAGCACAGGCCGCCAGCATCAGCGCGCTGGAGCAGCAGCTCGAATGGTTCAAACGCCAACTCTTTGGCAAGAAGAGCGAGCGCTTTGCACCCTTGCCCGATGCGCAGCAAATGCACCTGGGGCAACTCCTGGGCGACCTCCCTGCCACTGATGCGCCCGAAGCCGACTCCGACTCCAACACCATCCCTGCACACCAGCGACGCAAACCCCGCAGCAACTTTGCCGACGAGGGCACGCCCGCATCGTTCTTTGACGAAACCAAGGTGCCCGTGCACACCATCGAGCTGGCCAACCCCGAGACCAAAGACCTCTCGCCCGATCAGTACGAGGTTGTCAGCCAGAAGGTCAGCCACCGCTTGGCACAGCGCCCCGGTGCCTATGTGGTGCTGAAGTATGTGCGCTCTGTCATCAAGCGCCACAACACGCAAACCCTGCACTGTGCGGGCGCGCCAACAGGCATCATTGAGAGCAGCCGCGCTGACGTGAGCTTGCTCGCAGGCGTTGTTGTTGACAAGTTTGCCTGGCACATTCCGCTGTACCGGCAGCACCAGCGCCTGAGCCAAGCGGGCTTCAAACTCAGCCGGGCGTGGCTGACGCAACTGGCGCAAAAGACCATTTCCCTGCTGGAGCCGATTTACGACACGCAGCTCGAGTCGATCCGCAACAGCCGGGTCAAGGCAATGGACGAGACCCCCATCAAGGCCGGGCGCAGTGGGCCCTGCAAGATGAAGTCGGCCTACTTCTGGCCTGTGTACGGCGAACTCGATGAGGTGTGCTTTGCCTATTTCGAGTCGCGCCGCCACGAGCACGTACAGCAGGCATTGGGGCTGCCAGGGGCCACAGATGCCGTGCTGCTCACTGACGGCTATGAGGCCTATGCACGTTACGCTGCCAAGACCGGCATTACGCATGCCCAATGCTGGGCGCACTGCAGGCGTGGCTTCTTTGAAGCTCTAGGGGCCGAGCCACAGGCCGCTGGCCAGGCGCTGCAGCAAATTGGCGAGATTTACGCCCAGGAAGAAGCCATTCGTGAACGTGACCTCTACGGGGATGCCAAACGAGAGCACCGTCTAAGCCACAGCAAACCGCTGGTGCAGAACTTCTTTGAATGGGTGGATTTGCAGTTCGAGCGGCAAGGCTTCCTGCCCAGCAATCCGTTGACCAAGGCATTGGCCTATGCACGCGAGCGCCGCGCGCAACTGCAGGTGTTTCTGGGCGATGCGGATGCGGCCATGGATACGAACCATCTGGAACGCGCCTTGCGCGCGATACCAATGGGCAGGCGCAATTGGTTGTTCTGCTGGACGGAGGTGGGCGCCAAGCACGCGGGCATCATGCAGAGCCTGATCGTGACATGCCGTTTACATGACATTGACCCCTACACCTACCTGGTTGATGTCTTGCAACGCGTAGGCCACCACCCCGCCTCCAGGGTTTCAGAACTGACGCCTCGTCAATGGAAGCAGCACTTCGCCGAGAATACATTGCGTTCACCATTACACGGTTTGGTAACGTAGGCAATAACGCTGGCCAGTGACCGGTTACGTTCAGACACACAGCATCCCCATACGGCTGGCCTGTGCAGCGTTATGTTGAGCGAGTCCTGCTACCGCTATGAGCCCAAGCAAGACGCCGAGAACGCCCTCATAGCGGACTGGCTGATTCGCCTGACGGACAACCACCGCAACTGGGGATTTGGACTGTGTTACCTGTACCTGCGCAACGTGAAGAGTTTCGGGTGGAACCATAAACGCGTGTACCGCATCTATCGTGAGCTGGAGTTGAACCTACGTATCAAGCCTAGGAAGCGCTTGGTGCGTGAGAAACCCGAGCCTTTGGCTGTGCCAGAGGCCATCAATCAGGTCTGGTTGTCGATGGACTTCATGCACGACAAGCTGGGGGACGGCCGTAACCTCGCTAAATTTGCCCAGTCCCCGAAAAATCAAAGTTAGGTGTCAGTAACCCAATTCGCGCTGATGCCGAACAGCCAAGACCGCAGCAATTTCACCATCGTAGCGGTACAGCACCACATATCCGCTCTCCCCAAAATCAATTAACCACTCACGGAACTCCGGCTCCATATCTTCTACCGGGCGACCGATACCTGGCTGCTTGGTGATAACTTTCATTCCTTCGCGAATGGCCCGCACCCCGCGCTTGGCTGCATCGACGTTCTTCTCGGCAAGAAATCGATGGAGACGCTGTAAGTCCAGCAGTGCCGCTGGTGCCCAGATCAGACGTGGCATGCAGGTGGCGCAACATCTTGGCCCGCCTCCAGCTTGGCCATCCAGGCCTCGGCCTCTGCATGCGTCACATGCAGGCCATTTGCCTGATAGTCGCTCCAGGCTCGAAGCCCATCTTGGCGCATCAATTCGCGCTTTTCTTCGCGTCCAACATACTGACGGATCGCCTCAAGAATCATCCAGTGGGAGCTTCGATGGCGAGCTTCGGCCAGGCGCTTCACCCGCTCTTTAGTTTCAGTGTCAATCTTAATGGTGGTGGGGCGTAAGGCTGTAGCTGTCATATGAAACCTCTCAGATGATACCTTTGACTACTAAATGATATATCATTCGCAGTCAGTCTGTTGGATCACTCCCTCGCCAAGAACGCGCTGCCCATTTGCTTGGCCCGTTTGAGATCATCCCCGTGCAGGTAGATCGACGTGGTCGCAATCGAAGCATGACGCAAATTGTCCCGCACTGAAGTCAGCTCTGCGCCTTTAGCCAGTGCATGGGTTGCATGGGTATGCCGCATCCAATGAGGAGTGGCCAGACGCAGCTTTTCAGCAAGGGCCGGGCTCTCCGATTCAACTTCATTGGCCGCCGTTTCAAAGAACCGCTTCATCACGACCCAGAGCCGGGTTGAGGAAATGCCAGTCTGGCTAACCAGATCCATGGCCCCAATCAACTTGGTCGTCGGAATCCACATGCTTGGCGTGGTCGGTAGTCCTCGCTGAAGCAGGTATCGCTGCAGGGCAGAACGAGCCAGTGGAGGCAATGCCACCTTGCCCGGCTTGCTGCCTTTGCCCACCAGGAGCAGCCACTGGTCGTCATGGTCATCCACATGCACCGCGCGCAAAGTTACCCCGACCAATTCACTGATACGCAGACCCGTTGCATACGCGAAGTCCAGAATAAAGCGCAGCCGTTGTGCAGCCAGGGGCGTCCACCCATAGGACCATTCCAGGCCGTCGGCGATCGTACGGATCAGCGCCCATTCGCCCTCCGTAAAGACGTGATGGGTTTCCATGGCGTTGGTACGTGCGGTGCCGCGCACCTTAATGCCAGCAAATGGGTTGGTCAGTACATAGCCTTGTTCCATCAGCCAGCGGTACATGGCGCCCAGCACGGAGAGAGCGTAAGCCACTGATCGAGCGGAAAGTGGGCCGGTGAAGGGCTTTCATTCTGGGTGGGTATTTCGGACGAACGTGAACAGCCATTTCGGGCAACGTGAACGGGCGTTTTGATAGCTTGCAGCTAAGGATTTCGGCATCGTGAACGTTGATTTCGGAGTCGTGAACAGCGAATGTGGCGCAGGCGTATGCCTGCATAGAAGTGGGGACTGAAGTTGCGCAAATGAGACCACCCTGGCGGGTAGGCTGCCTGATTTTTGACAGGAGGCCGGATGCCCGCCCGAAAGATCGCGATGCGCAAAGTTAAAGAAACATTGAGATTGAGCCTGGAGTGCAGGCTACCCTACGATCAGATATCCCAAGCCCTGGGACTGTCCAAAGGCGTCATCTCCAAATACATCCGTCAGGCTCTTGCAGCAGGACTGGATTGGAGTGCCATAGAAACCTTGGATGAGGGAGAGTTACACCGCAAATTGCGGGGCCAGCAAAGTGAGCCCGTTGTCTTTGTTGCGCCTGACTACGCACGGGTGCACTTGGAGCTGCGCGGCAAAGGCGTTACGTTGATGCTGCTGTGGCAAGAATACTGCGCCAAGTGGGCCGAAGACACCCAGGTCAGGCCTTACCAGTACACCCAATTCTGCGAGCACTACCGCCGGTTTGCCAAGACACTGAAGCGCTCAATGCGCCAAGTGCATCGCGCCGGAGAAAAACTGTTCATTGACTACGCTGGCCCGACCATTGTGCTGGCCGAGGGTGGTAAAGCCAATATCTTCGTGGCCGCCTTGGGCGCCTCAGGTTACGCCTTCGCGTGGGCGACACCTGCACAGACCACGGCAGATTGGCTGGAGGGGTGTGTCAAGGCGCTGACCTTCTATGGTGGAGTGCCGCAGCTAATCGTGCCGGACAACCCGCGCGCAGTGATTGCGCAGGTCAGCCGTTACGAGCCCCGAGCTACTGACACCGTGCTGGACTTTGCATGCCATTACGGCTGCAGCGTACTACCTGCGCGTGCCTACCACCCGCAGGACAAGGCCAAAGTCGAGTCCACGGTCCAGATTGTTGAGCGCTGGATATTGGCGCGACTGCGGCATCAATCGTTTCTTAGCGTCACTGAGGTCAACGCAGCCATTGCCCCTTTGCTGGAGTATCTGAACAACAAACCGTTTCAGAAGCTACCCGGATGCCGGGCAAGCGCGTTTACCGCCCTGGATGTGCCAGCATTGATGGCCCTGCCGCCTGAACCGTTTGAGCTTGCGGTATTCAAGACGGTCAAAGTACACATTGACTATCACGTCGAGTTTGAAGGCCACCGCTATAGCGTTCCACATGCACTGGTGGGCCAGACGCTGGAGCTGCGGGTGACCCGCACCACACTGGAGATTCTGAACCGGGGCCAGCGGGTGTGCAGCCACCTCAGAAGCGCTCGCCGGGGCGGCTTCACCACGACGGATGAACACATGCCAGAGGCACACCGGGCGCATGCACAGTGGAGTCCGGAGCGGCTTCTGGCCTGGGGCGAGCAAATCGGCGTGGCCACGGCCGGGGTAGTGAGCAAGATGCTGGAGCGCCAGCGCCACCCTGAACATGCCTACCGGGCCTGCTTGGGTTTGCTCTCCCTGGGGCGCCGATACGGCCATGCCAGGCTGGAAGCGGCGAGCTTGATGGCGCTGCAGTTGGGCACCTGCAAATACAGCCATATCCGCGACATCCTGGTCAACCGCGGGGATCAGTTGCTTAAGACCGAGGCCCCCGAGTGGAGCAGCCCGGCACATGCTCACGTGCGCGGGCCTGGCTATTACCAATAGAGACGAATGGAGAGACCCCCATGATGATGAATACGACATTAGCCCAACTGCGTGAATTGAGGCTGGAGGGCTTGGCCACGGGGCTGCAGGAGCAGCTCAGTCAAGCAGGCGTGGCGGCCATGAGCTTTGAAGAGCGGTTGGCGCTATTGGTAGACAGGGAGGTGCACTGGCGCAATGACAAGCGCCAAACCCGCCTGTTGAAACAGGCTAGGCTGAAGTATCCGCAAGCGGCTATCGAAGACATTGACAGCCGCGCCGGGCGCGGCATTCAACGCAGTGCAGTGATGAGTCTGGCCCTGGGCGGGTGGGTGCAAAGCGGACATGCTGTGCTGATTACGGGGCCGACCGGGGCGGGTAAATCCTGGCTGGCCTGTGCGTTGGCCCAACATGCGTGCCGGCGGGGCTTCAGTGCCCACTACCAGCGGGTGCCACGACTGGGGGAGGAATTGCGTATCCGCCATGCCAACGGCACGTTTGGCAAGTGGCTCGATCAGATCCGCAAAACCGATGTCCTGCTGCTCGATGACTGGGGCATGGCTGCGCTGGACAGCCAGAGCCGGGCGGACTTGCTGGAGATCATTGATGACAGGACATCAAGTCGGGCCACGATCATTACCAGTCAGTTGCCCATTGAGCATTGGCACGAGTGGATTGGTGACCCGACAGTGGCCGATGCGATGCTGGACCGGTTAATGGAGAACCATCATCGCTTCACGATCACGGGTGAGTCGTTGCGAAAGAAACCTGCACCCGGAAAAGGCAAAACCGCCAACGCTGAGTCCGCGGCGGGTTGATTAAGAAAAGCCCCAATCAACCAACCTGACAAGGAGTCACTCTGCCGAAAAACCACCTCGGCCTAAAATAAAAGAGCGCAATATCAGTTCCTCACTGCCGCTGCGTTCATATTGGCCGGAATCCATGTTCACGATCCCGGAATCGCCGTTCATCTTCGCCGAAATACGCAGGAGTTAACAGGGACGCAGATCCTGAGGTCTGGTCAGCGCACAGGGGTAACACAGGCTATGAAAGCCATGATCAAACGGCGCAGTGCCATTGAACCCGCGATCGGTCACATGAAGATGGACGGCAGACTGGGAAGAAATCCCCTCAAAGGCGCTATCGGGGACGCGTTGCATGCGGTTCTTTGTGGCGCTGGCCACAACATCCGTATGTTGATCAAGAAGCTGCTGCTTCTTTGTACTCTATATGGCTTGAACTTACGAGCGTTACTGCAAGGAATTCCAGACATGCAGCATTGCCAGTTTCGCTTGGTCGTTTGATAATTGTTTTATTCAGCGCGGACTAAGGAAACAGCTCATCCAAAAATTTACAGGGAACCACATTTCCTTTTGGCGTTAACGGTCGAACCGTAGACCCGACTTGAGTTCGCAGGAAGGTGTGCAAGCAACTCGCAATCTCTATTTATGATTTTTCTGGATATTCAAGCCAGAATTGCACTACCAAATCAAAGGAAATTTTGCGATGACCCCTCAGGATAGCGAGCGCTATGAACAAGTAGACGCCGATGCTCACCAAACGACGCTGGATTTACTGAAAGAGGTGGCTGACTACTTGGACCGTTTGCCTAAACACCCAATGACTCACAGCGTATTGCAGAAGGTCCGTTCTCACTTGAACAGCCCAAGCGCAAAGGCACAAGAAGTACGGTTAGCCATGCTTTCTAAAGATCAGGTAATGAGTGCAAAAGTTAAGTCGGGCAATGGATTCAAAGGCGCATCGCAATACACGCCAACTGGGTTGCCTATCATTTCTGCGAGGTTGCTCTATCCAACCTTACAACTGGAGTCACCCGCAGTACAGGAGCTGCTCAATGCAAGAGAGCCGCTGAAGGCGGAACGCCTCTGTACGGCAATTGGACGTGACATCGCTGGTGGAGTGTCAATTCACCTTTCATCCATTCACCCAAAACTTGACCACGTTTGATCTGATCTCGAAGTAGTAAATAACCACCACCCCCATGAACGAAAATTCTTAAGGTAATCCACCAAAAGGTAATTTGGATCACGATTACCAGCTGGATGATCAAGTCAATCATAGATAAGCACCACCGTACTCTAGATTCACCGAAATCACTGAAGTCTTTGAGGTTGGAGTGTTGGCGCCGATGGAATCTTGATAGTCATATTTCTGTGGGCGGCAACAAGAACGAGCGAGCTGATCAAGCGTCCCAGCAGACCCCGACAAAATGGCCGCTCGAGAGAAGCTTAGTTTCCGCTTCTGACCAAACGCACACCGGTTGTGGCGTCACAAAGACGGCGGGACATGACAACACTGTCACGGCTCAAATTTAAATCCACTGCATTGGTTCTATGGACCCGCCCCTGCGGTTCACTTAACTCATTGGTCCTTGTCATGCTAGGCAGCAAGCAACCCGCTCTCCCCTAGCCTCGCTCAGATCATTTAGACCCGTATGAGCGCGTCATTAATCGAGACCCCCGATGCGGGGCAGTTTTCAATGCAAGCTCAATTTCAACCGGTCCCACAGGCAGCGACACCAGAGCGCGTCGCAAACCAACCAGATGAGCATTGATACGATTGATGATAGCCTACACCGCACCTGTAGTGTGCCCTCCTCTTACGTCACACGCTTTTCAATGTTGTCATCATCCATGCGAAAGCGCAGGCTTGCAGCGTACTGGCCGTTTCTGTTCTGTGTTACAGAGGCACCCTGCTTCTCATCGGAGAAGTGCTAACTCATTTTTCTCACACGGCTGGACTTCACCCACTTCGAGTTGCATGGCAATCAATTGCGCATGCTCTGTGGCCGCTTGAAACTCACTTCATTTGCAGCCAGCGCCACGGGCCGGCAAGTAGTAGATGCTGCCGTTGTGTCGTGATGTACGTAAGCGTCCGGCCATCCCATCTAGATTTCCGATGGCCACTGTCAGACAGCTCACGCAACCAGCGGTGCAGGATGTTGTGATTGATGCCGTGGTTTCGGGCCACGGAGGCGACCGACATGCCGGGGATGCGGCAGGCGGCCACCAATTGGGCCTTGAACTCAGGGCTGTAGGAGCGACGGCCGCGGCCAGTCGGAGTGAGTTGCTTGTTGGTGTACATGTGTCCACGATCAATTGTTGTGGACGCAATGTTGCAAGGTCGAGGGTCGGTCAACAAGGTGACTTCGCTGGCCGCTTACGCATAAGATCACTAGTCGCGCGAACTACTTGTAGAACGGTGCCAAGAGGTTCCAATAAGCCCTATTGGTGAACTTCACTTGCATATCTACTGGTTACTGGCCTGATGCTAGCGATGACATTTTGGAAGGGATCGCACCGTGGCAGGTCTCAAGCCCTAATTCAGCTAGGAGGGCCCTACTGGGTCGTTGAGCGATTTACTCTGTTACTTTTTTCTTCGTTGTTATACGAGGCTTCTTGACCGCTGCAAGGCGTGGCTTGGAATACTTAGTGACTCGAACCATGTCGTTTACGACAGTGAAGGATTCCAGCAAGTCGCGCTCTTGGAGGTGCATCAATGCGGTCTTGAGGTTGCGTCGGAAGCTACTCAATGAATCTTTGGATCTGCAAAGCTCGTGTAGACGAGAAACAGCGTTTGGAAGTGGGTCGCCCCGGTGGGAGAAGTAGAAAGCGTGCAACCACTGCGCGAGCTTGGCGCGGGGGCCGATCCGCTTACGCTCTTCCCATTGCAGAAAAGTCGTTGTGTCTTCCATGAACAATGCGGATATGCGCGGCTCAAATCGAACCATCCACTTTGTATCGCCATCTTCTGAATTAGCATCGGTGAACGCATAGTCACGAATCAACGATCCGGTATAGGCCGACTCATTGCCTTTGGCCGAGATAGATATCGCGGTCACTTTCAATCGCTTGATCGCGTCTTTGACTTTCTTGTAGCTATCAGAATGCAGACGCCAGCCGCAGTCGGTCACGATCTGATATCCGGTGAAGAAAATGCCTTCGGACAAGGGCTTGTTTCGAGCCAAATTTATCAAGGCCATCCAGACCGTTAGGTCTGACTGATGTAGCTCTTCGCCTCTGTAGAGCACATCCAAATTGGAGAGCGAGGCAATTTTTAGATCAGGTATGAACTCGCGTTGAAGACCGCTGTTCACGGTGAATAGACCAGAGCGGATGAAATGGTTTGGGACAGCTCTGTTTTCATCGTCCCACAACGGCAGAACGGCTTGCAATACTCGTTGCTCGATACTTGCACTGCTTGGAACCCTTCGGACAACGACTTCCCCAGCAGTTTCAGATTCCAATGCTTTCTTGGCTTTTTCGACTCGTTTCGCCAAAAAGTCTTTGCTCTTATCCGAGATCTCTGCAACTGTACGGGGCTTGGTTGCTGGTTTCAGTGCTGATTTTGCCGCTTCCTTTTTTCCTGATGCAGTAACTGCCTTTGCAACATGTGGTTGCATCGTGTCTTCAGGAAGTAGATCGGCTAGGGCTCGCATGGCGTCCGGGTTTGTTACGTCTGTGGATTAGATGCATCAAAACCTTGTGCGTCAAGCGACAGTATTAGCGGAGCAGCACGTTTTTTCTTTGGCTTTGAAAATTTATAAAGTGTGCGTTTTGGACTCAATAACCCCATCGGAGAGCCATCGCGAAGACTTTAAGAAAGACTTTAAGAAAGACTTAGGAGGCCGCAAACGCCCTATTCATGCGGGTTTCAAGAGATTTTGAGTGTTGATCCGCTAATAGCTAAGCGTCGTATCGCTATTAGCGGAACAGCACAGCGCTATTAGCGGAATGACACATCGCTAATAGTCGCCACCCACTTATCCACAGGTAGCTCATTAAATCATTAGCGGAGCAACACGCTTCCCCCCTATTTCCTTCTGTTAAGTTAGTGTCTGCTCATTGTATAGGCATCGTCAGCAATGGATTTCTTGATGTCGGTTGGCACAATCGTGTTGTACCGCTAATGGTTTGATTATTTTTTAATCACACCCTGCCTTTCACCGAAATTTGGCATCCCATCACCGACTCTTTTAGCGACTTATTTCTATTAGCGGTACAACACGATTGATCAGTCCCCCATTTCTCGCTATCTAAAACTCACTTCGTTTGGATTCTGGTCGCACTCATCCCGCTGCACTGGGTAAATGAACAAAGTATTAGCGCTGCAACACGATAGAGTGGGACTGTCTCTTTCATATGTTAGTGCTTACCCTCTTGGGAGAGCCCTTCTATAAATATGTTTGTTGAATGCGTTTCTTAAATCGTGTTCGTCCGCTAATACAAGTGCTCAATCTTTCTGCGTCCTGGCTTTTGATGTGTTCTTGCATCGTTGCGTGAGTTTTTTGCATCTGATAGTGACTTTTACACAGTACGGTCTATTAGCGGAACAACACGGCCTATCGTGCAAACCCTTTATCCATAGGCCTTCCAGCCGGTTTGCCTTGAGATCGCTATGGAGCAGGCTATTAGCGGAACAACACGATCTTGATCTGCGGCTCGCTGGTCTTGCTTTTCCTTGGAGTCAGACGCTGATAAATTATTTTTGGATTGAAGTTAGTGTTCGCTTTCGCTAAATCTTCCTATTTGTAACGGCTAATTTCTGAGAGCGATGCAAAATCGTGTTCGTCCGCTAATACTAAGGGCACTGAATATTTCCCTCCCGAGCTATGACACCGTTTCAATGCGTTGAACCATGACACTTTGGGTAGCTGTGGACGTTGTACTCATGATTTATTAGCGGAACAACACGTTTCTCCTTGGACGCGCCTACCCATGGTGGTTCTGGACTTCCACTCTGCCCATCCGCGACGTCGAAGTATTAGCGGAACAACACGCCTGCTATGGGGTCAGGCCCTGATTCCGGCCACTACTATTAGCGGAGCAACACGTTTTTGGCATCCAACGCCGTTAGCTTTGCTTCGCGCCTTGTGTGATGGGCTGAAAAAAGGGCAAACGTATTAGCGGTACAGCACGTTCTTGAGCGGGAACGTCACAACAAGACGGTTTCCATGGGCGTATGGCGATTAAAAATCGGTCCCAATCTATTAGCGGAACAACACGTTGTGCCTTTTTCACTCAGTCCTGTGACCGCGAGACGTCGGGTTTTGCTGATTAACAGTATTAGCGGAGCAACACGACACCAGCTGGAGCGCTAATATCCATGAGCGTTCTCACCCAGATAGGCAGTCCAAGTGCTCAAGATCCGTATTAGCGGTACAGCACGTTTTCCACTCTGGGGCTGATTGTTTTCTGGCGAAAAAAAGCCACCCGAGGGTGGCCTTTTTGAAAGGCTCTGTCACCTTATCGTGTTGGAATTTACTCCAATGTTGATGTTTCAGAGGGGCCGTTGGGTCTCACACGCGGTCTGGATATGACATCCTTTATCAAGTCTTCAGGGACTCGTGACCATCCGCTCTCGTCGTAGAACCGGAACCACGCCAAGTAGACAGGGAGGTACTTCGTTGCAACTCCCTTAAAGGGTTTGAACCAGCTCTTCATGCGACTGTGCAGAGCGTTAACGTTCTGGATGTGATACGGCCCCAGCTTGTGAGTCCCCCTGGGGATTTGACGGATAACAATTCCCAAGTTCTTGGCTGCGGTTTTATACGAACTTGCTGAGTCCGATACCAAGACCGTATCTTTGGACAGGAGCGGCCCCAAAGAAGAAGTAATCGAGGAAGCACTTGGTACACCAGGTAACACAGACATGAAGCTTGTGCGGGAGCCGCGGGATACGGCTGTAAGTACAGGAATCTGCTCTTTGGAGATTCCTCGCTTGCCCGCCGGCATAGCGCGCTTATGGGCTGTTCGAGGCATTCCTTTCTTGAGACCCTTAAACGACTCCCGAAAGAAGGCTTCATCGACCTCTGCCACTCCCTCTAATGCTTCGGGTTGATGCGCGCTATTTGGCGGCATCAGTCGGTGTCGCCAACGAAACACCACATTGCGGTGCAGTCCGAGTTGCTCAGCAGTCTCTCGCACGCTCAAACCGACCTTCATGCACTGGGCGTACTCCAGCAGCAGACTTTTATGCCAGAGGCCGTTTAACGGGGAACCCGTGAGCCCGGTGAAGCTCTTGAAGCACTTCTTGCACCGGTATCGCTGCTCCCCGGACGCAGTAGTCCCCCACCGCTGGAACGCATTACCTTGGCAGTGAGGGCATTGCCCCTCACGTTCCACATGCGCAGTTACGAGCTCCCGCACGGCAGTTTGCTGGGCGAGCTTGCTTACGGTCTCGTCCAGTTGACGCAATTGATGGGGGCTGAGGGACTCTAAGGACTCCACCAACCGCTGGAAATCTCGGCGGCGCATAGCGCCAAAGTGTACTCACCAACACGATAAGGTGACAGAGCCTTTTGAAAGGGGTGTTAAACCCTCAGTTCGCCTTTTGCTCGCTCAGCGCTTTCTTGATCAGTTCTTCCAACTCGGTGACCTTCTCCGGTGCCAGGCCGGTGAACGACAGATCGAGCTGGCCGCGCTGTGGAAACACTTTCAGCGTGCCCGCAATGCCGCCGTAGTTGATCGCGTTTGTGAGAGGCTGTAGACGGGTTTTTGGGCCATCCATGCGCTTTTTGATCAAGGCCTCGACTTGGCTACGGCTCAGGTCGCCCTTGGTGGCCATATCCACGATCTCTTCAGCGATCTTTTCGCACTCTTCGGCTCCACGCTCTTGAACCACTTTGGTTTCGAAGATTTGGCTGATCGCATACGCCATGGCCCATCCACTTGTAGACGGATGCTCCACCATCGTCTTGATCAGCCGTTCTGGGATGCGGGTGATGCCCAGTATTTTCGACACCTGTGGTGGCTTCACGCCCAACCGTGTTGCCAGTTCTTCTTGCGTCCGGTAGACGCCTCGATCAAGCAACTCTTTCCACTTGAAGGCGTCATCAATGCCACTTTGAGCGCTGCGATGCAGGTTGATCAAGCGGGACTGCTCGTACTCTTCCGCTTCTGTTTCTGGCTCTGGAATGATCTTCACTTCCAGTGTGTAAATGCCAGCCATCGCCGAGGCTTGCAGGCGCTTACCGCCATCCGTCAATACGACCTTCCCGTCCCGCACGTAACCCAGTGCAGGCTGGAGCTGCTTGTTCTGAATCAGGCTTTCAGTCGTCTCTTCAAGATCGGCAGCGGTGTAGTAAATCCGAGCGTTGTTTTTGCTGCGAATGATGCGCTGGTGCGGAATGATGTAGTTCTGACCGATGACGAAATCCTCACCTTCCAAGGCGAGCTTTGCGGCTTGGAAGCCCAGTGCACGCTCACCCGGCACAGCTCGGGGCGTAGTCGTGACGGTAGTCGCTTCAGGCAAAGTGCTCAAGGCGCGTCGCATCTGCTCATGGTCAGTGCTGCGTCCAATGGTCGGCACAACAATTGCCGGGATGACTACTGCGCCAGGACGGCGTTGGGGCATCACTGGCCCTTTTGGTTTATGTGTTGCCATTTTTGGCCTCCTTTTGGAACTGGTCGTAAATGCTGAATGCTTCGTTGAAGAACGCTACGAATTCAGCCTCTGCTTTGCGACGTTGAGCTGGTGCCATTTCCATGATGGTTCGGCCCATCTTGTCAGCGTCACGGTAGATTTTTCGCTCGCACAGCACGGAGTTCATCACTGTCACTTCAGGTGCGTACTGACGTAAGGCATCAATGGCTTCCTGTGCTTCGGTGGAGTTGCTACTTGCGGGTGCGCGGTTGTAGACGAACGCGAGGGGAATCTTGCCGTTTTTGTGTTTGTGGTTAGCGCTTGCGAAGGCTTCGATAAGGTTGATGTTGGAATCAGCCTCTTTCTGGCTGGGGCCAGTCGGCGCAATCCAAAGGTCAACGATCCGGGCCATCTCAATCAATCGCTTGTAGTCACCGGCGCCAACATCAACCACCACGATGTCATATACCTTGGCGAGGTTGGGTATGTTCGCGGTTGGGTCGATGGCCTGATTCATGATCGTTACATCGCTAGTCAGTCCCATGCTAGACCGCAGCTGGCCCCACATGCATGTGTTATTGGACTCATCTGTATCTACCAAAGCTACTTTGGATTTTGTGACTTGAGCAATGAGATGGGCCAAGGTGATGGCGATCGTGCTTTTGCCTACGCCGCCTTTTTCGTGTCCGACCATCAAGATCATCGTATTGCACTCCTTTTGATGAAATGCGGGTCACGCCGCATCAGTGTTTAACTATGTTTGACAGCTATTGTAAAGATTTGACTATATTTTGTCAATTGCTGCCAATATTCAATAGTTTTAATTTACTAGTTGTTTATTGCTCAGTGTTGCTTGCTAGATCAATTGATGTTGGTTGCTACTACTGCGTCCCATGCTCTCGGACGTGCGATTATCCAGCCACCGAGAACTTTCTCTGGAGAAAGTTAGATCGGCCCAAGGCTTCCAAACCCTTGTATTCAGAGTTTCTCCAGGGAAAGATTTGAGGGCAAGGCTGCGGATTGAGCATCTCAGGCATCCGATTTATGAAGTTTCGTAAGAGTGAATTTGTTTGCGCCAGGTGGTATTCAAGATAAGTCGAGAGCCCGGTGAGCTATTTTTGAGGTGGCTTGCGCTTTTGGTTTCAATATTTCCCCGGAGAAAGTTCACCTGCTTTTCGGTTTGATGCGGAGTGTGGCGCAAGTTCATTTTTTAGGGTGAGCATCAGGTCATGGAGCTGGATGTTTCTCTGGAGAAAGATCGGAAGTTGGTTTTGGCGGATCGAGGATTGCAGTCTGTTGGTTTCTGGAATTGCATATCCTGGACTGAGTTCCTGGTCTCAAGCTCTATAGAGCAAAAGTCCTTTGCTGTCTGGTCCTGTTGGCTCTTGCGGCGAGCGTGAAACTTTCTCTGGGGAAAGTTTTGCGTGATGTCTGTGGAGAATGTTTCTCTGGTTGAAGTCTACTTGCCCGTGATTCGATGCGCTAGGTGGTGAAAACTTTCTCTAGAGGAAGTTGGGTTGTAAAGGTGGCCCGACAACGATCCGAGGTTGGCTGTGATATTCTTTGCAGTGAAATCAGTGAAAGCCGCAAGTCGTCAACCAGTTCATCTCCCCAATCAGCCTCGCATGCTTTGCGTTACTGAATCAATCGTCTGGCTGGTATTCATCAAGCCTAGCAGACGCGGAGTTTAACTATTTGCACAAGCGCGTGAAGTATTTTGCGCGCTGAGCCATGTACTGGTAGCAACCAATCATCGAGCTTGGGATGATCGCAATTCCATATTTCAGAAGAAGCCTCGTTGTTTTCAGTGCTGCATCGTTATGGGGCATAGCGCTGAAGTTTGTGTTGCATTAGCGATCAATCAGTGCCGCCATCCCTGCATTGACCTAAAGGGTCTCCCCTTCTGCAGACTAGACAATTCGCTATCCAGCGATCTTCGTATGTGCAATCCGCCGATCATGATGCCAATTCCAACTCACTGCTGCAGAAAAACGCAGGCCGTCTGTTGGTACAACCTTGTCAAATGTACCAATTCAAACTATCGCACCTCATCAATCCCATCGCCTTTAGGCGCCTTCTTCATGGTTGAAATCATGCAGTGGAAACCCAATTGCTTGATGTGGCACCAAATATGCAGGGCTCGAAAGCCGCTGTTCACAAAGTGGTGCAAGCCCCATTTAAAGTCTATTGGGATTACATCGTGTTCGTTTGCACGCTCAAACTGGTGTGCTGACTTGCATAGGTTGTCTGCAGTACGTGGTGTCTTACCGGTGGTGGAGTCTGCTTCAAGAGGCTCTGCGCGTTCGCGCTCCATCTCATCGGGCCTAAGCAGGTAAGCCAGAAGGTGCCGACAAATCGACAAGTCATATCCGTCAGGATGCACAGCAAGGTTGCCGGTATGACTGGTGGCTTGCCCCACAACCTCACGCTTTGACATATCCAACTGCGTCGCATTGAGGTAACTCCTGAAGTTGTTCTAGCCGCGCAAATAGGCGTACTTATCATCGGTGTCCAACATCGAATCCATGGAGCAATCGTTATCGCCGTTAAAAGTGTATGCGAAACTGCCGGAGAGGCTCCCGTACGCTCCCTTCTTGAAACTAAGCATGAACATACCGCAAGTGCCAGAGTTTCCAGTATGAATAAAAATTCAGCATCCCTCGAACAATGTCTCCATCAACGTACGCAGTGAAGGGAGGAAGAGAGCCGCCAAAATACTGAATGAGAACATCCCAGACATATAACTCATGTCAGCCTGTAATCAGCGAGAGCGTGAAGTATCTAGATGGATCGCGATTTGGCACAGCGGCCTATTCGCCTTGCGCATGGAGATTCCGCACGCCTTAGACTTATCGAAGTGGGCGTCAAGCATCGATTTGGTTTCACTGCGGCAGGTGGCTTTAACTTTGTTGCTGAACGCCTTCAAGGTTGCTGCTGGAGAGGTTGTGCTAATTGGTCAGAAATGCAGCAACCCTCGCTTACGCTCTCAACAACTCGGGGAAGGAAGCTACGCCCTGTCGTTGACGCCAAAAACTTTGTTGCGCGGTGAAGCCCAACCAGATCGGCTTAGACTGGCAACTTGAGAGCGATGGTTCATCAGGCGATGTTGTCGTGTGCTCCTGACAGCAATTGTTCAATTGCCAGGTTCCCCACACAAGTGCGGCTGCTACTTATAAAGTGAACGACTTGCTGCATACCACGGGCTGCACAGCAGCCAATATGCTTTAAGGCAGGATAGGTTCGTGGTCGTCGAATCCTTACCGTAGCTGAGTGTCATTTCGAAGGAATGAAAACCTTCAATCAACTTCGCCGTAGTGTGGAGAGCTCATCCAGTCAGCGTCTCCAGGATGTTGATTCCAACTGAACACTGGGCCAATTTAAAAGGAATTCCAGTCGAAAACTGAGCCACGTTATCCACAATCCTTGCTTCATTTTTAAGCAGGGGTACATAGGAGTGATAGACGTGGGAACCCTCAGCAAACTCAGACGTATGGTGTTACGTGAGAACGTATCCGTGCGCGAAGCGGCCAGACGGCTGCGTATCTCCAGAAACACCGCAGCCAAGTGGTTGAATGAATCACAGATGGTGGAGCCGCGCTACCCACAGCGCGCAGCTGTGCCAAGCCTGCTGGATCCGTATCGAGAGCAATTGGCCAATTGGCTCAAAGCCGACAGTTACCGTGGCAAACGTGAGCGCCGTAGTGTGCGGGCTTACTTTGAGGCGATCCGTGCCATGGGTTTTACCGGCAGCAAGAATCTGGTTTATGGTTTTTGCAGCAACTGGCGGCAAGAGCAGGCCAACGCCCCGCGCAATGCGGGGTTTGTGCCGCTGAGCTTTGAACTCGGCGAGGCATTCCAGTTTGACTGGAGCTGCGAATACGTAGTAATTGGGGGCTTACGCAAACGTCTGGAAGTGGCGCACACCAAGCTGGCGGCCAGTCGGGCATTCGTGCTGGTGGCGTACTTCACCCAGTCCCACGAGATGCTGTTTGATGCGCATACCAAGGCCTTTGAAGTGTTCGGTGGCGTGCCCAAGCGCGGTATCTACGACAACATGCGAACGGCCGTGGACAAGGTGGGTAAAGGTAAGGAGCGCAGCGTCAATGCCCGGTTTGAATCGATGACAGGGCACTACCTGTTTGAGGCCGAGTTCTGCAACCGCGCAGCGGGCTGGGAGAAGGGGCGCGTGGAGAAGAATGTCCAGGACCGGCGTCGGCACATCTGGCGGGAAGCGGCCGAGAAGCGCTGGACCAGTCTTGCCGAGCTCAATGACTGGTTGCTGCAGGCCTGTCAGGACAGTTGGGCAGAACTGAGCCACCCGGACTGGCCGGAGCTCACAGTAGCCGACGTCATGCAGGATGAGCGTAGCCGCCTGTTGGCCTTGCCCAAGGCATTTGACGGCTATGTGGAGCAACCTTTGCGGGTCACCTCCACGGCGCTGATCCACTTCCAGCGCAACCGCTACAGCGTGCCTTGCGAATGGGTGAACACGGTAGTGAGTCTGCGGGCGTATCCAGAATTCCTTCGCGTGGTGGACAGCCACGGCGAAGTGGTTGATCTGGTTCGCAGCTTTGAGCGTGATCAGACCTTCTATGACTGGCGCCACTACATCAGCCTGATAGAGCGCAAGCCCGGTGCCCTGCGCAACGGCGCCCCCTTCAAGACCATGCCCGAGCCACTTCAGGAGTTGCAACGGCAGTTACTTAAGAACGCGGGAGGGGACCGCGTGATGGCGCAGGTGCTCAGTGCCATCCCTATGCATGGCCTGGACACTGTTCTGGTGGCCATCGAGATTGCGCTGGAAGGAGGACGTGCGAGCGCCGAACATGTCATCAACACGCTGGCCCGGCTCAAGGATGGCGCACGCCCGTTGGCAGTGCTTCAAATTGATACGCCGCTGACATTGCAGACCCCGCCACTGGCCAACGTATCGCGCTACGACAGTCTGCGCACCCAGGAGGCCCGCCATGTCCAATGACATCGTTGCCGCTCTGAAGTCCTTAAGCCTGCATGGCATGGCCAGCGCGTGGCCGGAGGTGCTGGGTACCGCACGCATCAAGACGTTGGACCATGAAACAGTGCTACACCAGCTGCTCAAGGCGGAATCTGCACAGCGTGAGGTGCGCTCCATGGCCTACCAAATGCGGGTCGCGAGATTCCAATCACACCGTGACCTTGCTGGGTTCGACTTCAGCCAGGCTAATGTTGATGAGGCTTTGGTTCGCGATCTGCACCAAATGAAATTCTTAGAGTCGGCTCATAACGTTGTTCTGATTGGCGGGCCAGGCACTGGCAAGACGCATCTGGCTACCAGTCTTGGGGTTGCAGCAATTCGCAACCATGGCAAACGGGTGCGGTTCTTCTCTACGGTCGAGTTGGTCAACGCCCTGGAACTGGAGAAGACGCAGGGGAAGTCAGGACAACTGGCCTACCGACTGATGTATGTGGACATGGTGATCCTGGATGAGATGGGTTACCTGCCGTTCACCCGTAAGCGGCCAGCGAAGTCACCTTGTTGACCGACCCTCGACCTTGCAACATTGCGTCCACAACAATTGATCGTGGACACAATGCTCAAAGACTCAGACACCCCGAGGTACGCCGTGCGCCGTACCAAGCGAACCTATTCAGCAGATACCAAAGCCGCGTTGCTTGCCGCGTGCAGGGCGCCGGGCGCGTCCATCGCAGCGGTCGCCAGCGCGCATAGCATGAACGCCAATGTGTTGCACCGCTGGCTGAAGGAGCAAGCACAGCCGGACGCTCACGCCGAAGCCCTTCCGTCAGAGCCGATAGACATGCCAGCATTTATCCCGGTGCCCCTGCTCACGCAAACGGCAGAGCCCGTGGAGCGCACGATTCGTGTGGAGGTCCGCAAAGGTAGTTTGAGCATGACCGTCACTTGGCCCATGTCTGCTGCCCATGAATTTGCCGGCTGGTCGGGCGCCCTTCTCAAGTGATCCGCATCGACTTCGCCTGGTTGGCAGTCCAACCACTGGACATGCGTGCGGGTACGGATACGGCGCTGGGGCGAGTCGTGCAGGTGTTTGGCGCTGCCCACCCGCACCATGCCTACCTATTTGCGAACAGCCGTGCCAACCGCATGAAGGTTCTGGTACATGACGGCATTGGCATCTGGCTGGCCGCGCGTCGGCTCCATCAAGGCAAATTTGTCTGGCCCACACCGGGCGTCGGTCGGCACCAGCAACTCAGCAATGAACAGCTCCAAGCGCTGGTATTGGGACTTCCCTGGCAGCGCATTGGAAGCGCAGGAATCATCACCGTCGTCTGAGGGGTGGGCGTGTACGCCAATGGTTTGCCAATCGAGTAGCGCGCGTACTTGGCGTCCATTAGTGCATGCACCGATGGCGAAATTCTGCGCCATTTGGCACACTTCGATCCATGGTTTTTACGCCCGATTCACTGCAACAAATGAGCGCGTACGATGTGTGCAATCTGGTCAGTGGACTGATGGAAAAGGTCAGCACGCAGAGCAAAGAGCTGCTGTACCGTCAGAGCAAGATCGACCAGCTCACGCACGAGATGGCGACCTTGAAGCGACTGCAGTTTGGTCGTAGCCGCGAACAACTCGATGCCACGCAGACCAGTCTGCTCGATGAAGCCTGCGATGAAGACCTGGCGGCAATTGAGCAAGAACTCAAAAACCTCACGCCGACGCCCAAGCCCGATAAAGACCACCGTAGCAAGCCCAAACGTGCAGCGCTGCCGGATCACCTGCCCCGTGTAGAAATCCACCACGAACCAGACTCCACCACCTGCACTTGTGGCTGCCAGCTCAAGCGCATTGGCCAGGACGTCGCGCAAAAGCTGGACTACACGCCCGGCGTATTCACTGTTGAGCTGCATGTTCGCGGCAAATGGGCGTGTGGCCAGTGTGAAACACTGATTCAGGCGCCGGTACCGGCCCAAGTCATTGACAAAGGCATTCCAACCGCTGGCCTGTTGGCACAGGTGCTGGTGGCCAAATATGCGGATCACTTGCCGCTGTACCGGCAAGAGAAAATCTTTGGCCGCGCCGGCTTGGAGATTGCATGTTCCACGCTGGGAGCCTGGGTGGGCATGTGCGGCGTGCAATTGCAGCCGCTGGTGGATGCGTTGAAAGAGACGGTACTGAGTCACGCTGTGGTGCATGCCGATGAGACTCCGATCCCGATGCTCAAGCCCGGCAATAAGAAGACCCACAAGGCCTACTTGTGGGCATACGCTCCTGGTGCCTTTGAGCAGATACACGCCGTCGTCTACGACTTCTGCGAGACCCGCGCCGGCCAGAATGCCAGAACGTTTCTGGGGAAGTCTGATGACGATGACCGTGGCTGGCGTGGCTCTCTGGTTTGCGACGATTACGGGGGTTATAAATCGCTGTTCACCAAAGGCGTCAAAGAAGCCGGATGCATGGCGCATGCACGCCGAAAGCTGTTTGAACTGCACGCCAATCACAGCAGTCTGATTGCCGCAGAGGGACTGAAATTCTTCGACCTACTGTATGACGTCGAACGTGACATCAAGTCATTACCAGCGGCCATTCGTCTGCAAATCCGGCAGGAAAAATCCAGGCCCATTGCCGACCTACTGCACCAGTGGCTACTGTTGCAGGCCAGCAAGGTGCCCAGTGGATCGGCCACCGCAAAAGCGATTAACTACAGCATCAAACGTTGGGAGGCGTTGACGCTGTATCTGGACGATGGGCAAGTACCCATAGATAACAATTGGTGCGAAAACCAAATTCGCCCGGCAGCTGTCGGCAGGGGCAACTGGTTATTCGCGGGTTCCCTGCGTGCTGGTCAACGTGCGGCGGCGGTGATGAGTTTGATTCAGAGTGCCAAGCTCAATGGGCACGATCCGTACGCCTATCTGAAAGACGTACTCACACGCTTGCCCACGCAGCGGGCCAGTCAGATCGGGGAATTGCTGCCTCACAACTGGGCACCGCAGACCACGTAAACATTGCGCCGTCAATGTGTGTTGACCGGTTGCTTACGTTCACCCAGTCCGGTGGTGCTCTGCTGTTCCATTTACTGTCCAAACTCTATGAGAGAACCAGTGTGGTGATCACCACCAACCTGAGCTTCTCGGAATGGGCCAACGTGTTTGGGGACGCCAAGATGACCACCGCGCTATTGGACCGGCTGACCCATCACTGCCATATCGTGGAGACCGGCAATGACAGCTGGAGGTTCAAGAACTCCAGTGCGCAGGCTAAGCCAGCACGCAAAGGCGGCAAGGCAAAAACACAAAAAGGAGACGCGCCAGATGTAGACTTATCCACAATCGAGTAGCCAAAAATACCTTTAAACCAGGTGGCTCAATATTCGATTGGAATCTGGCTCAGTTTGACGCTGTAATCAACACTGGCCCCGCAATTTGCGGTGTAACTCTCCCTCATCCAAGGTTTCTATGGCACTCCAATCCAGTCCTGCTGCAAGAGCCTGACGGATGTATTTGGAGATGACGCCTTTGGACAGTCCCAGGGCTTGGGATATCTGATCGTAGGGTAGCCTGCACTCCAGGCTCAATCTCAATGTTTCTTTAACTTTGCGCATCGCGATCTTTCGGGCGGGCATCCGGCCTCCTGTCAAAAATCAGGCAGCCTACCCGCCAGGGTGGTCTCATTTGCGCAACTTCAGTCCCCACTTCTATGCAGGCATACGCCTGCGCCACATTCGCTGTTCACGACTCCGAAATCAACGTTCACGATGCCGAAATCCTTAGCTGCAAGCTATCAAAACGCCCGTTCACGTTGCCCGAAATGGCTGTTCACGTTCGTCCGAAATACCCAACTCTTTTGCTTTGTCCCTAAAGGCCGCAAGATAAGGCCCATGTCGATGCCCAATACCAGCACTCCCACATTTACCGTCGAAACGGTCATGGGGCTGTCGCCGCAGAGCATCGCGCAGACACTGCAAGCACAGGCCGCCAGCATCAGCGCGCTGGAGCAGCAGCTCGAATGGTTCAAACGCCAACTCTTTGGCAAGAAGAGCGAGCGCTTTGCACCCTTGCCCGATGCGCAGCAAATGCACCTGGGGCAACTCCTGGGCGACCTCCCTGCCACTGATGCGCCCGAAGCCGACTCCGACTCCAACACCATCCCTGCACACCAGCGACGCAAACCCCGCAGCAACTTTGCCGACGAGGGCACGCCCGCATCGTTCTTTGACGAAACCAAGGTGCCCGTGCACACCATCGAGCTGGCCAACCCCGAGACCAAAGACCTCTCGCCCGATCAGTACGAGGTTGTCAGCCAGAAGGTCAGCCACCGCTTGGCACAGCGCCCCGGTGCCTATGTGGTGCTGAAGTATGTGCGCTCTGTCATCAAGCGCCACAACACGCAAACCCTGCACTGTGCGGGCGCGCCAACAGGCATCATTGAGAGCAGCCGCGCTGACGTGAGCTTGCTCGCAGGCGTTGTTGTTGACAAGTTTGCCTGGCACATTCCGCTGTACCGGCAGCACCAGCGCCTGAGCCAAGCGGGCTTCAAACTCAGCCGGGCGTGGCTGACGCAACTGGCGCAAAAGACCATTTCCCTGCTGGAGCCGATTTACGACACGCAGCTCGAGTCGATCCGCAACAGCCGGGTCAAGGCAATGGACGAGACCCCCATCAAGGCCGGGCGCAGTGGGCCCTGCAAGATGAAGTCGGCCTACTTCTGGCCTGTGTACGGCGAACTCGATGAGGTGTGCTTTGCCTATTGTCAAACGCAGTTTCGATTTGATACAGCTGTCGAACGCAAACGCGGCGTGGATTTGATACACCGTTGTGTGGGGCGATTGTCTGTTTTGTCTTTGCTTGTCTTTCAAGCAGTCAGTGGCTCGCCACTGACTGCTTGGCGCCCTTAGGCTGCCTGTTCCTCCTGTGTATCAAGGTGACTGCGTTTTCGTTTGAGTAGGGTATTGCTGCTGGCGGCAATCACACCGGCACGCCGCTTATCTTTCAGGCGATAGGAGGCTCCTGAAATCGGGACCACATGGGCGTGGTGGAGCAGTCGGTCAAGTAGCGCCGCTGTCAGCGTGGCATCGTCTGCAAACGTCTGGTCCCATTGCCCAAACGGCAGATTGGAGGTCAGGATGAGACTTCCCACTTCATAGCGTTTGGCAATGACTTGGAACAGAAGATTCGCCTGTTCCCGATTCATGGGAAGGTACCCGACCTCGTCAATGATCAACAGCCGGTAGGGACGCACGATGCGTTTGATAGCCTCTTCCAGGGTGTTCTGCCGTAGTGCCGTGCTCAGTGTCATCAGCAGATCTGCCGCCGTGATGAAACGCGTCTTGATTCCAGCCTGGGTTGCCCTGTAGCCCAAGGCGATGGCCAAGTGGGTTTTGCCCACCCCACTGGCGCCCAGCAAGACCACGTTCTCGCTGCGCTCCACGAAGGCCAGACTGCCAAGCTCCTGTACCAGGGGTTTGGGCACGCCGCTGGCAAACTGGAAGTCAAACTCATCAAGCGTCTTGATGGCGGGGAAGCCCGCTATGCGCGTGAGCATGGCGCGTGTTCTCTCCACTCTGGCTAGAGCCTCGCCACGCAAGGCTTGCTCCAGGAACTCCAGGTACCCCAGCTCTTTCTTGGCCGCCATTTGCCCCAAGTGGGCAAGCTGATCGGGTAAGTTGAGCAGGCGCAGCTGATCACACAGTTCACGCAGTCTTTCCATTTGCAGGCTCATGGTCGTCCTCCTGCTGAGGCTTGGTTGTGCACCAGCGTGTCATACATCGCCAGAGGATGCTGCAGGCCTCGCCATGCCGCGGCTGGAATTGGCCGGACTGCTGCGCCGCTACCGGTGACTTTTTGCAATTGACGCACTGTTCGCCCACTGTAGGCGCTGGGGATGGCCAGCAGATGTGTGCGCTCCTGTTGCAAAGCCAGTGCCGGCACACACCCAGTGGTTCCGTGGATCCGCACATTGGCAACGTCACGCAGCCAGGTGCGCATTTCCCGATTGGCTGTGTCCGCGTCCACCACCAAGCATTGCTGCTTCATACTCGCCACCAATGGCACCCAGAAGCTGCGCCGGATGTAGCCATTCATGCGTTCGACTTTGCCCTTGGTCTTGGCCCGATAGGGCTTGCACACCCGCGGCACAAAGCCATGGTGGTGCGCAAAGTCAGCAAAGGCACCCTGGAACTGGTGCAGGTTCTTGCCGTAGGCGTCACGCTTGAGGATGACGGTCTTCATGTTGTCGTACAGCACTTCACGGGTGACTCCACCAAAGCTCTCGAACGCCCTGACATGGCACGCCAGTAGTGTCTCCAGCTTCATGTCTGTGACAAACTCCGCGAAGGTCGCCCGGCTGTGGCCAAGCGTTGCCACAAACGCCGCCAACATGCCGTCTTTATGCCCAGACTTGCGGAACTCGATCCAGTCCATCTGCATTTGCTCACCGGGCTGGGTCTCGAACCGCACAACCGGATCCGGGCGCGCCTGTGGACGCAACTCCTTGAGGTACTCCTGCAGGATGCGCACGGAGCCCGTATACCCCTGTGCGGCAATCTCACGCTGCAGCACCGTTGCGGGAATCCAATCAGGCTTGGCCGCCTGAATACGTCCAGCCAAGTAGTCCTTGAATGGATCGAGCTTGCTTTTACGTTCCGGCAGTTTCTTCATGGCCGGCGGACCGCCCTCCAAATACTTACGCACCGTGTTGACTGCCATTCCAGTTTGCGCCGATATCTCGCGCAAGCTCAGCCTGTGCTTCCTTAAAACCTTGAGTTCCATGTACTCCTCGTTCGTAATCATTGCCAGTCCCATCCATGGTTCGGATGGCTTGGCACGTTAGTCGAGGTGTATCAATTCCTCACCGCGTTTGCGTGTCATTTTCATACTGCGCGTGACACGGAGGTGACGATGTGCCCATTTTCAATCCGGAGAAGCACTCTTTTGCTTTGTCCCTAAAGGCCGCAAGATAAGGCCCATGTCGATGCCCAATACCAGCACTCCCACATTTACCGTCGAAACGGTCATGGGGCTGTCGCCGCAGAGCATCGCGCAGACACTGCAAGCACAGGCCGCCAGCATCAGCGCGCTGGAGCAGCAGCTCGAATGGTTCAAACGCCAACTCTTTGGCAAGAAGAGCGAGCGCTTTGCACCCTTGCCCGATGCGCAGCAAATGCACCTGGGGCAACTCCTGGGCGACCTCCCTGCCACTGATGCGCCCGAAGCCGACTCCGACTCCAACACCATCCCTGCACACCAGCGACGCAAACCCCGCAGCAACTTTGCCGACGAGGGCACGCCCGCATCGTTCTTTGACGAAACCAAGGTGCCCGTGCACACCATCGAGCTGGCCAACCCCGAGACCAAAGACCTCTCGCCCGATCAGTACGAGGTTGTCAGCCAGAAGGTCAGCCACCGCTTGGCACAGCGCCCCGGTGCCTATGTGGTGCTGAAGTATGTGCGCTCTGTCATCAAGCGCCACAACACGCAAACCCTGCACTGTGCGGGCGCGCCAACAGGCATCATTGAGAGCAGCCGCGCTGACGTGAGCTTGCTCGCAGGCGTTGTTGTTGACAAGTTTGCCTGGCACATTCCGCTGTACCGGCAGCACCAGCGCCTGAGCCAAGCGGGCTTCAAACTCAGCCGGGCGTGGCTGACGCAACTGGCGCAAAAGACCATTTCCCTGCTGGAGCCGATTTACGACACGCAGCTCGAGTCGATCCGCAACAGCCGGGTCAAGGCAATGGACGAGACCCCCATCAAGGCCGGGCGCAGTGGGCCCTGCAAGATGAAGTCGGCCTACTTCTGGCCTGTGTACGGCGAACTCGATGAGGTGTGCTTTGCCTATTTCGAGTCGCGCCGCCACGAGCACGTACAGCAGGCATTGGGGCTGCCAGGGGCCACAGATGCCGTGCTGCTCACTGACGGCTATGAGGCCTATGCACGTTACGCTGCCAAGACCGGCATTACGCATGCCCAATGCTGGGCGCACTGCAGGCGTGGCTTCTTTGAAGCTCTAGGGGCCGAGCCACAGGCCGCTGGCCAGGCGCTGCAGCAAATTGGCGAGATTTACGCCCAGGAAGAAGCCATTCGTGAACGTGACCTCTACGGGGATGCCAAACGAGAGCACCGTCTAAGCCACAGCAAACCGCTGGTGCAGAACTTCTTTGAATGGGTGGATTTGCAGTTCGAGCGGCAAGGCTTCCTGCCCAGCAATCCGTTGACCAAGGCATTGGCCTATGCACGCGAGCGCCGCGCGCAACTGCAGGTGTTTCTGGGCGATGCGGATGCGGCCATGGATACGAACCATCTGGAACGCGCCTTGCGCGCGATACCAATGGGCAGGCGCAATTGGTTGTTCTGCTGGACGGAGGTGGGCGCCAAGCACGCGGGCATCATGCAGAGCCTGATCGTGACATGCCGTTTACATGACATTGACCCCTACACCTACCTGGTTGATGTCTTGCAACGCGTAGGCCACCACCCCGCCTCCAGGGTTTCAGAACTGACGCCTCGTCAATGGAAGCAGCACTTCGCCGAGAATACATTGCGTTCACCATTACACGGTTTGGTAACGTAGGCAATAACGCTGGCCAGTGACCGGTTACCTTGACACAGGCAGGCAGGCAGGTGGGTAGCAAGACGAACCTTTCATAAGTACCGGCGCGGTATGTAAGTCTTTGCAATCTATTTATGCAGATGAAAAATATGTCGCCAATCACAGTCGCAATTACATTCAGCGAATGTTATTGGCGAAATAGATATGCATCTGGTTCAGCTTGACTGCTAACAAATTCGGTGAAACAATGACCGCAATAATAGTCTTTGTAATTCATAAGGACTGCGATTAAAGACACCAATCGTGGCGTCTGGTCTTAGCCTCTCCGGTTACTGCTACCTTGCAGAAATGGGTTGCACCTTTACGGAAAAGCAATGAAGTACGACGAATCACTCCGCACGCCTGAAGCTCGCCTGAAAGAGGCAGAACAGATTGGTGCTCGGCTCCGCACACTGCGCATTGCGCGCGGCATAACCCAGAGTGATGCGGCAGCGCGTGCAGGCGTTTCTCGGTCTACCGCGGTATTGTTGGAGCAGGGGGATGAAGGTCGCACACTCTCCCAGGTCCTGCGCTACTTGCACGCCCTGGAACCTGAGCTTACCTTGGCTGGATTACTGACACACAGGTCAGCTGCTGTACGTGTATTCAATGAGACACCTCGCGTCCATCGTGTCTACAAGTCAAATACAAGCGCAGGACGCAAGGTACACGGCTCCACTTTAGGTATCAAAAGTGGGGCCAAAACGACCTCTCAACCAGATATAGGGCCGTCTACCCAAATGACCACGAAGCGCAAAGCTGAACAAGATCCCTATGACTTCTGACCACAACCCTTATGCCCGTCCTCCCCGTGATGTACTTGTGTTCGCACACGTGGCGGATGAGCATGGCGCGGACTTCGTGCCAGCGGGTTCACTAGAAGGAGCAAACACACCGCAGCCTGTTTTCGTCTATGGAAAACGCTATGTGCAGCGCCCCTATGCAGTCGAGGTGGATCCCGTCGCTTTGCCACTGAGGGATGAGGAGGGAGGAGCCAAGCGCTTTGTCTTGGCTGGACTCACGGAGTTCGGAGGTATCCGCGACGCAGCACCGGATTCTTGGGGACGTAGGGTCATTGAGAACAAGCTCAAGGTGGCTGCGAACAAGTTGCCTGAGGTGGCATACCTCTTGGAAGCGGGCTCAGACCGGGTGGGCGCCTTAGATGTGCGCCTCGCGCGGGATTCCAAGGCCACGGCACCGGTATCAGTTGAGACGGACCTGGCGCGCCTTCTGGAAGCAGCGGACCGCATAGAAAATGAGGAGTACGTCGGGAAGGACCTCGCCATGTACTTCGGGAATCTTGGGAGCGCCGGTGGCGCGCGCCCTAAAGCTTCCGTTCGAACTGATGACGGTATTCTCTGGCTCGCCAAGTTCCCCTCCAATTCGGACCGAGCTTGTAATGCTGTCCTAGAAGCTGGTGCATTGGAGCTTGCACGTGCCGCAGGACTCCGGGTACCTCCCTTGAAAGTCATGCCGGTAGGCGATGCCAAGGTACTGTTCATCCGGCGATTTGACCGATACTGGGCCGAGCCTGGCGTTGTGCCTGAGCCCGACAAAGAAAGTTGGATGCCGTTAGAAAGGCCTAAAGGCCTAGAGCCTATCGAAGGACGCATAGGTTTTTGCTCGGCTCTCACGCTCATGGGCCTCGATGAGCATGATGCAACACGTAGCTCCTACAAGGCCTTGGCAGAAAAAATGCGTGCCCACGCGCTCCCCCAGTATCTCGCGCGAGACTTGCGTGAGCTGTTCAAGCGGCAGGCGCTCAACATCTTCGTCACTAACAATGATGACCACTTACGCAATCACGGATTTCTGTACCAGGTCGCAGCCAAGGGATGGACACTGAGCCCACTTTATGACGTGCTACCTATGAGCGTTATTGCCCAGGAACGGATGCTGCATTTGGAGGTTGGAGAAAGGGGCAGACTAGCTACCCTGGATAACCTGATGACTCACTGGGCTGTGTACTTTTCAAGCAAAATAGAAGCATTGAGGGCACTTCACGAAGTGTGGCTGGTAGCTCGTGCCTGGAAGCCGTTTTTCGAGAAGTTCGGTGCGTCTCAAAAGGATATGGTGCACCTTGACGGAGCCATCAGGAGATTGGACCAAATTGCAACTCCAGAGCTTCAAAAAACGCTACGAGACGTCCAAGGCTAAACCTCTTAAAGAAGGTGGATGGATAGAGCCAGGTGCAGCCAGCTCTATGAATCTGCCCGAGTTTGTTGGAGGCTTTGAATCGCACCGCATCCATGGCCTGTCTACGCGTGGCGAATTTTTGACCATGAATGCATGCGGCCTTCAGGCGCCCCCAAAAGCTTTCCGTCGGCGCGTTGTCCCAGCATTTGCCTTTGCGGCTCATGGATGATCGGATGTTCCATTGCCCCAATGCGTCCCGGAATTCATGGCCGCAATATTGACCGCCTCTATCGCTGTGGAAGATCAGGCCCAGTGCGGGTCTACGCCGGAACCAGGCCATTGCCAGAGCGTCCTTGACCAGATCCGTCTGCATGTTGGCTTTCATGCTCCAGCCCACCAACTGTCGACTGTGCAAATCTAGAACGCCCGCCAGATACAGCCATCCTTCATCGGTGGGCAGGTAGGTGATGTCTCCTGACCACACCTGATTAGGTTCAAGTGGGTTAAACCGGCGCTGAACCAGGTCAGGGGCCACCGGCTAGTGGTGTTTGCTGTCGGTGGTCACCACAAATTTAAGCTTGGTCTTGGTCTTGATGCCATGACGCTGCATCGTAACCGGTCACTGGCCAGCGTTATTGCCTACGTTACCAAACCGTGTAATGGTGAACGCAATGTATTCTCGGCGAAGTGCTGCTTCCATTGACGAGGCGTCAGTTCTGAAACCCTGGAGGCGGGGTGGTGGCCTACGCGTTGCAAGACATCAACCAGGTAGGTGTAGGGGTCAATGTCATGTAAACGGCATGTCACGATCAGGCTCTGCATGATGCCCGCGTGCTTGGCGCCCACCTCCGTCCAGCAGAACAACCAATTGCGCCTGCCCATTGGTATCGCGCGCAAGGCGCGTTCCAGATGGTTCGTATCCATGGCCGCATCCGCATCGCCCAGAAACACCTGCAGTTGCGCGCGGCGCTCGCGTGCATAGGCCAATGCCTTGGTCAACGGATTGCTGGGCAGGAAGCCTTGCCGCTCGAACTGCAAATCCACCCATTCAAAGAAGTTCTGCACCAGCGGTTTGCTGTGGCTTAGACGGTGCTCTCGTTTGGCATCCCCGTAGAGGTCACGTTCACGAATGGCTTCTTCCTGGGCGTAAATCTCGCCAATTTGCTGCAGCGCCTGGCCAGCGGCCTGTGGCTCGGCCCCTAGAGCTTCAAAGAAGCCACGCCTGCAGTGCGCCCAGCATTGGGCATGCGTAATGCCGGTCTTGGCAGCGTAACGTGCATAGGCCTCATAGCCGTCAGTGAGCAGCACGGCATCTGTGGCCCCTGGCAGCCCCAATGCCTGCTGTACGTGCTCGTGGCGGCGCGACTCGAAATAGGCAAAGCACACCTCATCGAGTTCGCCGTACACAGGCCAGAAGTAGGCCGACTTCATCTTGCAGGGCCCACTGCGCCCGGCCTTGATGGGGGTCTCGTCCATTGCCTTGACCCGGCTGTTGCGGATCGACTCGAGCTGCGTGTCGTAAATCGGCTCCAGCAGGGAAATGGTCTTTTGCGCCAGTTGCGTCAGCCACGCCCGGCTGAGTTTGAAGCCCGCTTGGCTCAGGCGCTGGTGCTGCCGGTACAGCGGAATGTGCCAGGCAAACTTGTCAACAACAACGCCTGCGAGCAAGCTCACGTCAGCGCGGCTGCTCTCAATGATGCCTGTTGGCGCGCCCGCACAGTGCAGGGTTTGCGTGTTGTGGCGCTTGATGACAGAGCGCACATACTTCAGCACCACATAGGCACCGGGGCGCTGTGCCAAGCGGTGGCTGACCTTCTGGCTGACAACCTCGTACTGATCGGGCGAGAGGTCTTTGGTCTCGGGGTTGGCCAGCTCGATGGTGTGCACGGGCACCTTGGTTTCGTCAAAGAACGATGCGGGCGTGCCCTCGTCGGCAAAGTTGCTGCGGGGTTTGCGTCGCTGGTGTGCAGGGATGGTGTTGGAGTCGGAGTCGGCTTCGGGCGCATCAGTGGCAGGGAGGTCGCCCAGGAGTTGCCCCAGGTGCATTTGCTGCGCATCGGGCAAGGGTGCAAAGCGCTCGCTCTTCTTGCCAAAGAGTTGGCGTTTGAACCATTCGAGCTGCTGCTCCAGCGCGCTGATGCTGGCGGCCTGTGCTTGCAGTGTCTGCGCGATGCTCTGCGGCGACAGCCCCATGACCGTTTCGACGGTAAATGTGGGAGTGCTGGTATTGGGCATCGACATGGGCCTTATCTTGCGGCCTTTAGGGACAAAGCAAAAGAGTGCTTCTCCGGATTGAAAATGGGCACATCGTCACCTCCGCGCAGGGTGTTGGTAGCGTTTGTGGCGTCGGCGCACTTCGATGCCTTCGAGCATCAGTTTGAGCGCCGTGCAGTCGATCTCGCCACTGCCGCCTTGAACGCCTTTACGGGAGAACTTGCCGCTCTCCAAACGCTTGCACCACAGGCACCAGCCGCTGCGGTCAAAGTACAGCACCTTCATCTGTGTTTGCCGCCGGTTGATGAAAACAAACATGTGTCCGGCCAGCACATCCACTTCAAACCCCTGGTGTGCCAGAGCGTACAAGCCGTCGTAGGACTGGCGCATATCGGCAGCTTGGCCATACAGGAACACGCGAATGCGGCCCTCGGGAAAGAACATTACCGGCGTACCAGATGCAAACTCATGCCCGAGCCGAGTTCGATGCGTAACCCCATGGCTCCATTGCCGCTGCCGTGCACTCCAGCAAGGTCGCCCAGATCAACGAACGCCGCCTTCGGCACGGTGGTGGGGGCTACCTTGTTCGTTCGCAGCGGGGACGCGATTCCCCTCTGTTTATTCCTAAGCGTGCGTCGGCGAGCAAGGCTGCTGCGACTGATGCCTTCGCGGCTGCAAAATTTATCTATCGTCAATCCAGCGCGGTCAAAACGATCCAGTACCTCAGCCCAAGTCTGTTCACTCAACACTGCACGCCTGAGCACGCTCTGCGTCTCTTCCATATCCGACCCCGTCCTGTTTGTTGATCAGGGCGCATTCTTTGGTACCTGCAATCAGTTCGCAAGAACGCCGGACAGTGACCGGTTACGGAGATGCGCAGTGGTCGTGGTGTTGCCTTCTCATGCCAAGCCACGCGGACCGATTGATCGCCGACAGGCGAGCCGCGCACACCTGTGGAAATCACGGTGACAGGCATCTGGATAGCAATATTTCCAAGCCGATCCGAAAGCCCGTCGATATCCATGGGCACAATGGAGCGAACCTGTTGCGAGAGCTCGACCAGCAGGCGCGAGTCGCGCTGCAGGAACCGCGCCGCATCCTTGGAAGTGTCAAACAGCTCAAGAACGTGCGATCCCTCGTAGAAGTTGTTCTTCAGCACACTGTTCCACGGATGCGGATCGTTCAAGTCGGGGTGCACGAACTGTGGAGCCACGGGCGCAAGCTTGCCAACCTTCAGAGGCTTTGGCCCGGTTTTCCACTCGCCGGTCCGAGCGAAATGCTCCACGACGTCCACGAGGAACTGTGTTGAGACGCGGAATCGGAAAACACCGAACTTGTAGTCACTTTTCTTGAGCTCAATGCGCTTCGGGGTCAGGCACTCCGGTTCGCCGGTGCCTTTTGGCGGTAAGCCATGCTCGGCAACAAGGAGACTGAAGAAGTTGGTAGCAGTGCCGTCCTTCTGAAACCCAAGAATCTCTGTGACCTCAAAGCTCTCATAAAAGCCGATGACGCCTGGTTGCAATAGGCGTTTCAGCTCATCTAATAGCTGGTCTGTTGTCCAGTTCATTTCTACTCCCTGTGACCGGCGTGAAACCGCCGTGTGTATTTTGTTGACTGCCAGGCTCGCTTGCTTTCATTTACTAGTGCTCATCTCGACATCGGAGAACGTCTACCCGATAGCTCTAGGCCAGCCGTCCTGGCGCGCAATCAACTAACGAAGGCAGTGCCAATGTCGGGGCAGTAGTTGAGGCAGGCCTCAATGACAGTCATTGAAGCCTCCAAAAGCCTCATGTCGCGCACCGGATCCGTAGTCTCCTGAAATTTCCCACCGTGTACAAGATTGTTTCGGACCCCTTGAACGTAAAAGAACAAGGATTGCATGCGGGTGTATCGAGCCGGCGCTGGTCGTTCTTGCCACCTAGGCGTAGCGTTGTACGTGTCTAGCTTCGGAGGCTCCTCCGTCAAATATTTGATTGCGGAAACTAGCGCTGCATCAGTAGACTCACAAAGCTGAGTCCCCAACGCACGAGACACTTTTTCCCAATCAACTTCTATGTTGCCAAATTTCCCTCTTTTCGAATAACCGGCCGCCTTGCAAGCAAATTCAAATCTTGCGAATACGAGAAAAAACTGCTCCAACGTATCCCTTGGGACAGTCAGAACATGATCAGGAACGGATATCGGCATTTTGGGTAGCGCTGTTGGCGCCAATGGAATCTTGACAGTGCGGGGGTGCGGCGTAAAACTCGTTCTGTCGCCCCTCGCGTAGGGGCGTGGATTGAAACCTCATTCCAATGTTGGAGTACAACGATAAGGCCCGTCTGCTCGCGCTGGAGGCTTCCGATGTACGTGGCCTTGCGTTCCTGATAGGTGACGGCCCATGCCATCAAAGTGTTACTTCGGTCTACCCAGTCGGCAGCATGCTCTTGGTGTGTTTGCATGTTCATGGAAGTAGTACATCTTCCCTCTTATCCTGCTTGGGCAATTATGCCGTTTCCCGCCCACAACGCCCTCCCCTCTGCCCTCCTCTAATTATTGCGATCTGAGTGCGTCATGATTATCCTTATAATCATGACGTGGAATAAATTAGTCTAAGTCGCTATTTCCCAGACATACGAGGTCCCGCTCATGGCAGTTTCCACCGCTTTTCCCTCGGCAGACCCGCTGTTTCACAGCCCAGTGCCCAAGCGCCGCGGCCGCCCCGCAGGGTCCAAGTCCAAGGTCATCAAGGACCCTCGCTCTTTAGGAGTGCACCATTTCGCCTTCGTGCGCTCCGCTTTGCTCGGATTGGATCTGCGCCAGTCTTTTGACCGCTACCTCGCCTGGGCGGAGAGCACCACCGATCTGCGTTACGTCCAGAACCGCAAGGATGCCTTGCTCCAGCAGATCATCGAAGCTGGACGCAACCTTGACCTTGGACTGCCCAAACACGCGGGCCTGCATGCCTCCTTGGACCTACTGCGCAGCCAGGCAAAACCGGTCGCAGCCGTGCAGCTGCCAACTCTGGAGGAATGGGTGGAGCAAGAAGGCATGGACCCCGACATGTACTCGGAAGCCGAGCTGATGGACGAATACAAGGCCGCTTTCGGACTGGACAATGCCGATGCTCTGGAGGCCGGCTCCCATCTCAAGGACCCTTCCGCCGAACAGGTGCGCGCCCTGAACCACCTGGAATCTTTGCTGGCCATCCAGCCTACGGCCGAGGACAAGCTGGAGCTCTGGTTCGCTCGCCCGGTGGTCAAACGCCTGCGCAATGTGGGACTGCTTTTTCTCAAAGACTTGGTGAACTTCATCAATGTCTATGGCTACCGCTGGCACGGGCGCATTGAAGGCTTTGGTGGACTGAGAGCAAGGCAGGTGGTTTACTGGCTGCAACTCCAGCAAGAACAGCTGCGCATGGCTATCCAAGCCACGGCCCTCCAACCTAAATCCCTGAGCGCCCTGCAGTCCCCCAAAGTCATCTTTTCAGAATCACCCTCCCCTGCCCTTCCCTCCGCTTCAGGCAGTACCTCCGGCACCCTCACCCTGATCGACCGCGAACTCCAGCGCATCGCACTCACCCCCACCCTCACCGGAGAAGGCGGAGTGTTTCGCAGTCACATGGCCAACACACTAGGCGCCGGCAACGACTGGGAAGCCATCACTGCCTGGCTAAGTCGTTACAACGAGAAGCCATCGACCCAGCGCAGCTACCGTAAAGAAGTTGAACGTTTCGCTCTCTGGTGTGCCCAAGAACTGCGCAAGCCCATCAGTTCCATCACCGCCCCCGATTGCCAACGCTACCGGGAGTTTCTGAAAGCAGTCCCTGCATCCTGGATCCACCCCCTGCCTGTCCCGCAATCCGATCCCCAGTGGCGGGCATTTAGAGGGCAGCCCTCCCCTGTTTCGCAAAAGCAAGCATTGGTCATTTTGCAGACGTTGTTCACCGGACTCATGGATGCCGGCTACCTAGTGGCCAACCCGTTCAGAGCCCTGATGAAGTCCTTTGACTTGCCGGTCTCCAAAGTAGACATCCGTCGCAGCTTTACTGAAGCAGAGTGGGCCTTTGTGCTGCAGAACTTAAGCGCCCTGCCCTCTTCTCCGGAGTCTCATCGTCTACGTTGCATTCTTGAACTATTGGTCACCAGCGGCGTGCGCTTGGAAGAATTGACGAACGCACGCTACAAAGATCTGCGCCTTGAAAATATTTCTGATTTGCCACCCACCTGGGTACTTACTGTCACAGGCAAGCGTAATAAGATCCGTGAAATCCCGCTGAAGGACTCCATAGTTGCGCTTATCTCCCAACACGCTAAAGAGTTCTTAGCTGAGGACAAGCAACTGGTAGATGCGGGTGAACTCCCCCTGATCCGCACCTTGCATGCATCAGTACCGAAGTGGCACCAATCCAGCACAGGCGCTACACACGTGAGCGCCGTCTCGACGATGCGTGGCTTACCACTATCGGCCTCCGGGATCTACGCAGTTCTCAAACGCTTCTTCAATAAGATCTCGTATCTCTGCCATGAGGCAGGTTTAGAACAAGCCAGATTCCTAAAAGCATCTACCCACTGGATGCGACACACATTTGTTCGACAGGCATTGGTTGATGGCGTTCCGGTTGAAGTGGTGAGCGAACTGGCAGGACACGCCTCTATCGATACGACTTCCATTTACTCGACTCAGGAGTTAGCGAGAAAGATCGATGCGGTGAAGCTTATGAAGCGGCGCAGTATTTAGATTTAAGTATCGGGTGGCTGTAAGGACCTACGCCCAATATGACGACAACACTTTCTCACTAGCTCCACTTGATGCAGCATTTAGCGAGTCACGATTTTTTGAATGAATCATCAAGTAATCTTTTGAAGAATGTTGACGCTGAAACTCGTCGATTCAAGTCTTTTGCAAAGTAACCGGTCACTGGCCAGCGTTATTGCCTACGTTACCAAACCGTGTAATGGTGAACGCAATGTATTCTCGGCGAAGTGCTGCTTCCATTGACGAGGCGTCAGTTCTGAAACCCTGGAGGCGGGGTGGTGGCCTACGCGTTGCAAGACATCAACCAGGTAGGTGTAGGGGTCAATGTCATGTAAACGGCATGTCACGATCAGGCTCTGCATGATGCCCGCGTGCTTGGCGCCCACCTCCGTCCAGCAGAACAACCAATTGCGCCTGCCCATTGGTATCGCGCGCAAGGCGCGTTCCAGATGGTTCGTATCCATGGCCGCATCCGCATCGCCCAGAAACACCTGCAGTTGCGCGCGGCGCTCGCGTGCATAGGCCAATGCCTTGGTCAACGGATTGCTGGGCAGGAAGCCTTGCCGCTCGAACTGCAAATCCACCCATTCAAAGAAGTTCTGCACCAGCGGTTTGCTGTGGCTTAGACGGTGCTCTCGTTTGGCATCCCCGTAGAGGTCACGTTCACGAATGGCTTCTTCCTGGGCGTAAATCTCGCCAATTTGCTGCAGCGCCTGGCCAGCGGCCTGTGGCTCGGCCCCTAGAGCTTCAAAGAAGCCACGCCTGCAGTGCGCCCAGCATTGGGCATGCGTAATGCCGGTCTTGGCAGCGTAACGTGCATAGGCCTCATAGCCGTCAGTGAGCAGCACGGCATCTGTGGCCCCTGGCAGCCCCAATGCCTGCTGTACGTGCTCGTGGCGGCGCGACTCGAAATAGGTGTCACGCGCAGTATGAAAATGACACGCAAACGCGGTGAGGAATTGATACACCTCGACTAACGTGCCAAGCCATCCGAACCATGGATGGGACTGGCAATGATTACGAACGAGGAGTACATGGAACTCAAGGTTTTAAGGAAGCACAGGCTGAGCTTGCGCGAGATATCGGCGCAAACTGGAATGGCAGTCAACACGGTGCGTAAGTATTTGGAGGGCGGTCCGCCGGCCATGAAGAAACTGCCGGAACGTAAAAGCAAGCTCGATCCATTCAAGGACTACTTGGCTGGACGTATTCAGGCGGCCAAGCCTGATTGGATTCCCGCAACGGTGCTGCAGCGTGAGATTGCCGCACAGGGGTATACGGGCTCCGTGCGCATCCTGCAGGAGTACCTCAAGGAGTTGCGTCCACAGGCGCGCCCGGATCCGGTTGTGCGGTTCGAGACCCAGCCCGGTGAGCAAATGCAGATGGACTGGATCGAGTTCCGCAAGTCTGGGCATAAAGACGGCATGTTGGCGGCGTTTGTGGCAACGCTTGGCCACAGCCGGGCGACCTTCGCGGAGTTTGTCACAGACATGAAGCTGGAGACACTACTGGCGTGCCATGTCAGGGCGTTCGAGAGCTTTGGTGGAGTCACCCGTGAAGTGCTGTACGACAACATGAAGACCGTCATCCTCAAGCGTGACGCCTACGGCAAGAACCTGCACCAGTTCCAGGGTGCCTTTGCTGACTTTGCGCACCACCATGGCTTTGTGCCGCGGGTGTGCAAGCCCTATCGGGCCAAGACCAAGGGCAAAGTCGAACGCATGAATGGCTACATCCGGCGCAGCTTCTGGGTGCCATTGGTGGCGAGTATGAAGCAGCAATGCTTGGTGGTGGACGCGGACACAGCCAATCGGGAAATGCGCACCTGGCTGCGTGACGTTGCCAATGTGCGGATCCACGGAACCACTGGGTGTGTGCCGGCACTGGCTTTGCAACAGGAGCGCACACATCTGCTGGCCATCCCCAGCGCCTACAGTGGGCGAACAGTGCGTCAATTGCAAAAAGTCACCGGTAGCGGCGCAGCAGTCCGGCCAATTCCAGCCGCGGCATGGCGAGGCCTGCAGCATCCTCTGGCGATGTATGACACGCTGGTGCACAACCAAGCCTCAGCAGGAGGACGACCATGAGCCTGCAAATGGAAAGACTGCGTGAACTGTGTGATCAGCTGCGCCTGCTCAACTTACCCGATCAGCTTGCCCACTTGGGGCAAATGGCGGCCAAGAAAGAGCTGGGGTACCTGGAGTTCCTGGAGCAAGCCTTGCGTGGCGAGGCTCTAGCCAGAGTGGAGAGAACACGCGCCATGCTCACGCGCATAGCGGGCTTCCCCGCCATCAAGACGCTTGATGAGTTTGACTTCCAGTTTGCCAGCGGCGTGCCCAAACCCCTGGTACAGGAGCTTGGCAGTCTGGCCTTCGTGGAGCGCAGCGAGAACGTGGTCTTGCTGGGCGCCAGTGGGGTGGGCAAAACCCACTTGGCCATCGCCTTGGGCTACAGGGCAACCCAGGCTGGAATCAAGACGCGTTTCATCACGGCGGCAGATCTGCTGATGACACTGAGCACGGCACTACGGCAGAACACCCTGGAAGAGGCTATCAAACGCATCGTGCGTCCCTACCGGCTGTTGATCATTGACGAGGTCGGGTACCTTCCCATGAATCGGGAACAGGCGAATCTTCTGTTCCAAGTCATTGCCAAACGCTATGAAGTGGGAAGTCTCATCCTGACCTCCAATCTGCCGTTTGGGCAATGGGACCAGACGTTTGCAGACGATGCCACGCTGACAGCGGCGCTACTTGACCGACTGCTCCACCACGCCCATGTGGTCCCGATTTCAGGAGACTCCTATCGCCTGAAAGATAAGCGGCGTGCCGGTGTGATTGCCGCCAGCAGCAATACCCTACTCAAACGAAAACGCAGTCACCTTGATACACAGGAGGAACAGGCAGCCTAAGGGCGCCAAGCAGTCAGTGGCGAGCCACTGACTGCTTGAAAGACAAGCAAAGACAAAACAGACAATCGCCCCACACAACGGTGTATCAAATCCACGCCGCGTTTGCGTTCGACAGCTGTATCAAATCGAAACTGCGTTTGACAACCGGGGCAAGGACAAGCGGTTGACCGATGAAGAGCGCAGACTGCTCAAACGGCGCCAAGCGATCGAGCCGATCATCGGGCACCTCAAAGCGGATCACCGCATGGACCGCTGCCACCTCAAAGGCTCAGCAGGCGATGCACTGCACGCGGTGCTGTGCGCGGCGGGCTACAACATCCGCTGGCTGCTGCGGATGATCGCCCGGAAAGGCCTGGGCCTTTTGTTGTGCCTGCTGCAGGTGAGCGGTTTGACGGGCTTGTTTGAGAAATTGGCCAAAATCATCGGCCTCAACCGACTGCAAGGCTCAGATCGGCGCTGGGGGGTGGCTTGAAGTGAATTTTGCAGGGACGACGACTTATCCACAATCGAGTAGCCAAAAATACCTTTAAACCAGGTGGCTCAATATTCGATTGGAATCTGGCTCAGTTTGACGCTGTAATCAACACGTTCAATGACGGCATGAAACAAACCGACCTTGGTCTTGACCTGAACACGCGCCGCACGCGCAAGATGGAACTGCTGGAGCTGATGAATTGCGTGGTTCCCTGGCCTGAGCTGGTGGCCCAGCTCATAGCGGTGTCGCCGCCCAAGACAACGGGCCGCCCGCCCTTTGGGCATGAGATCATGCTGCGCTTGCATCTTCTGCAGCAACTCTTTGGTCTGAGCGACTTCGCCATGGAAGAAGCTCTGTTTGAGACGCCGCTGTACCGCGAATTTGCCGGCTTGGATACGAACGACCGATTGCCCGATCGGGTCAGCATTCTTAGGTTTCGCCACCTGCTGGAGAAGCACAACCTGGCCAAGGCATTCTTCGAGACCGTCAATGCCATGCTCAAGGCTCGTGGCCTGATGCTCAACAGTGGCACCGTCATCGATGCACCCAGCTCCACCAAGAACAGCAGCGGCAAGCGCGACCCTGAGATGCACCAGGCCAAGAAAGGCAATCAGTGGCATCACGGCATAAAATCGCACATTGGCTCGGATGCTGACTCTGGCCTGGTTCACTCGATGGTGGGCACTGCGGCCAACGTCAACGATGTCACGCAGGCCCATGCGCTGGTGCATGGAAGCGAGAGCGACGTGTATGCCGATGCCGGCTACCAGGGGGTGGGCAAGCGCGAAGAAACCCAAGGCATGGATGTCAACTGGCATGTAGCCATGCGGCCGGGCAAGCGCCGGGCACTGGACAAGACGAGCACGCTGGGTGCGATCACCGACCAGATTGAAAAACTCAAGGCCAGCATTCGAGCCAAGGTGGAGCATCCGTTTCGGGTGATCAAGCGTCAGTTTGGCCACAACAAGGTGCGCTATCGCGGTCTGTCCAAGAACACCGCGCAGTTGTTCACGCTGTTCATGCTCTCGAACCTGTGGATGGTTCGCAAGAAACTGGCAGCAGGATCGCAGGCATGAGTGCGCCCGCAAACGGCCAGGGCGCCCAGATCGGGCGCGAAAACGCCAGGATTTCGATGGCTGCAGCGCAGATTCAATTGAAATGGAATCCGTCAGATCCGTTATGCGGGATTCAGACATTTACAGCCGCTTCGGCGTTGAGTTTTGGACACCATCCTTAGTCGTCCCTGCAAAATTCACTTCAAGCCACCCCCCAGCGCCGATCTGAGCCTTGCAGTCGGTTGAGGCCGATGATTTTGGCCAATTTCTCAAACAAGCCCGTCAAACCGCTCACCTGCAGCAGGCACAACAAAAGGCCCAGGCCTTTCCGGGCGATCATCCGCAGCAGCCAGCGGATGTTGTAGCCCGCCGCGCACAGCACCGCGTGCAGTGCATCGCCTGCTGAGCCTTTGAGGTGGCAGCGGTCCATGCGGTGATCCGCTTTGAGGTGCCCGATGATCGGCTCGATCGCTTGGCGCCGTTTGAGCAGTCTGCGCTCTTCATCGGTCAACCGCTTGTCCTTGCCCCGGTGTTTGATCTCAATGTCCGGGTTGTCTTTGTCCACACCCCGGTAGCCCAAGTCTGCGTACACCACCTCGGGCTTGACCCCCAAGCCTTGCATCAGGATAGCGCTTTGCTCGATCTGCTCGTGCATGGTGTGCCCGTCATACGGGTTACCGGGAAAGCTCCTGGCTCCCACGATCAAATTGCCCTTGAGCGTCATGGCCAGACCCACCTTCACGCCGAACTCGTACGGATTGCGGCTCTTGCCTTTTGAGATGCACTCCACCTCGGGCGCATGCCAGCTGTAGAGCTTGGCGCGGTTGTCCACTGCCTTGCGACTGCCGGTCTGCGTGACCAAGCGTTTGGCCTTGTCCAAGGTCTGGCCCAAGGTCTCTTGTATGGCTTGGCTGAGCGTGGTCATCTTGCGAGCCACCTCGCGCTGCAGCCGTCCAACGATGGTGCGCTGGCGTTTGATGGCTTTGCGCATGCGCTTGAACTGGCGGGCATGGGCATAGCGCCCAGCCTTGTAGCCCAGCAGTTGGCCTTCTTTGGCGTAGGTCTGTTTGAGCTCGATGCCATTGGCTTTGGCCAACTCGACCACCTTGGATCGGGCGGTCTCCAGCAGCTTGCTGTCGGTGGGATGTGCCACAGCTTTTTCTTGCACCGTGGAGTCCACGATCATGCGGGTCAATTCTTTCTTGGCAATCAGCTTGAGGGTGACCGCCACTTCCATGGTGCGGGCCAGCAGTTCTTCCACGCCTTCTTCGCCCAGAGCTTTACGAAAGCGCCCCAGTTGTGTCGGGTCGCACGGCCACTGGTGTTCAAAGTATTCGTTGCCAGAAAAGTACTGCCAAGTGGGGGTCTCACCCCAGCGCTGGATCACGTCCTCGTCGCTCTCATTGAACGCATGCTTGAGGTACAGCAAGGCAACCATTAACCGGGTGGGCAGACGGGGACGGCCGGCATTGGAGACGCCGCCACCGGCAACGGCCGAGACCGGACCAAACAAGTCCAAGTCTTCTATCTTCTTGCCAGACTTGACCTGGCGTGCCCAGCGCTGGACGAGGGAGGCTTCGATCTCTTGCCAAGGCATGCGGTTAGCAAGCACCGCCAGAGGGTGGCGCAAATCGATCATCTGATCCAGGCGGTTGCGGAAAAAGTCATCGGTCATGGCGCTGCTTTCAAAAACTCCCAGAAAACAGACTCCATTGAATATCTATTTGAGAGTTCTGACCATCCGGAATCACCCCAGATCACAAGCGTTCATGCGGGTTGCAGGGGTTTTGCAGGGACAACCACTTATGGAAAGCCACCGGGCTTTCTGTCGAGGCGCAGCAGGGGCTGCAATGCATGGCCTCAGTCGGGATCTGTGCAGACCGAGCCATCGCGAAGGTGGGCGGCCCCTCGAGCCAATGCGTGGCGTGATCAAAAACATGCGCTTCCTGCGCTGCTGAACCACTAGGGTGGAACGAAATAACGCGCCCAGCTTGGGTATATCTCTCAAAGCCGTTTCCACGTCCGAGGCCGTATCAGAACGGGATGGCGCCAAAGCGCTTGAGATGGGTGGGGCAACTTTGAATCGCTTGTTATGGATCGGAACATGCGGTCAAACCAACCGAGACCAGCGCCGTCCTCACAAAGCTCTTTCGCGAACAATTAGCCAGCGGCCGCCTGAGTTGCTCAACTCCAATATTTTGACGTTAGTAGCGTTGATACCGTCAGATTCATAAGACTGCTCGAATCTCACATGAGCATCTGACTGCTTCAGCTCCACCTGAAGTTGGCTTACTCGAACGCGGATGAACTTGCGCTGCTCGATTCGGGCGCGACGATCCTTCGCCCAGTCTTGGCGTGATTGTCCGTTAGCAGGCGTAAAGTCTGCCGAGTATGCGTCCAGATAACGGGTGATATCGCGCCTGCTCCAAGCTTCAGCCCACGCGGTGATCGCGCGCCGGATGGCTGCTGTCTCCGCCTCCTGAGTGCTGTTCTCCAGCGCGGCAGCAGTGCTTGACAGGGTAGGCGGTGGTGGCGCAGCTGGCTCAGGCTTGGCTACCAGGGGCTGCAAGGTCATGGCTTCAGTCGGCACCTGTGTAGACCGAGCGATCGCAAGGGTGGGGGCGCCCATCGAGACAATGCGTGGCGTGATCAAAAACATGCGCTTCCTGCGCTGCTGATCCACCCGCGTGGAACGAAACAACGCGCCCAGCTTGGGTATATCTCCCAGGAGCGGGACTTTCTCCATGCTGTTTTGTTGGGTTTCTGTGTCGTAACCGCCAATGAGCAAGCTCTGGCCCTCCAGGATCGTGGCCTGCGTGCTGATGGTGGTGCGCTGAACCACGGGCAGATCCAGGCCGGTGCGGTCCACCAGAGCCCCGTCTTCGATGTCTATGACAAGCTGAATCTCTGTCTGGCCAGCCTCGGTGGTGACGATGCGCGGCGACACCTTGAGCATGACGCCCACTGTGACGGGCGTGAGATTGGCCACGCGTTCGCCCGTCACCTTTGTATAGAAGGTCTGGCTCAGGTCTATCAAGGCGCTTAGGTTGTCGGACGTGAGAATGGAGGGCTTTCCCGCCACATAGGCATCGCCTGTGGTTTCCAGGAAGCGTATACGGGCGAGCAACGCAGACGCCTGATCGGCCACCACCGTGGTCGCTGCGGCGGCGCCCCGGTAGCCCAGCGACAACACGCCAGGCGCTACCGGCTGATTGGCGACGCCGAAGCCCGCGCTGACGTTGCGGAGGTTAGCGCTCCAGTCAATTCCCAGCTCTTCCAGGCGCGACTTGTTGACATCGATGGTGATGGCTTCAATCTCAACCAAGCCAACAGGCGTGTCCAGTGCAGCAATGAGGGCTTGGTAGCCTGCAATCAGATCGGCGGGGCCTTTCATCACGATCGCATTGAGTCGAACGTCGGCCTCGATGGTGACCCCCCGGCCCGAGAGTAACTGGGGCCGGCCAGGTGCTGTGGTTTCGGCAGCACCGGCAGGCAGGGTGGGCGTTGCGCCCTGCCCCCCTGCGGCACCCGCATCGAGGCTCGAACCGGAAGGCGGGCTTGCGGCCCCGCCGCCTCCGATGGAAGGCGCCGGCTTCAAGGACTCAAGCCGAGAAACACTGTCCTGCCCATTCGCATTTTTCACCACCACATCGGAGCGGCTGCCACCCAACGCTTGCAGCAAGCTCTTAATGCCGGGAATGAGGGTGGTCTTGTCGCGAACGGTGACCTGGCGGTCTTCGACGTTGGCGTATTTCAACTTCCACACCACCATCTGCTGCCCGGTGGGTGCGGCCTGCACCGTGCGCATGGTTTTGGCAACCAGGTCCAGGTAAGCCGGTGGCCCTGTGACCACCACCATGCCCTGTTCCGGCAAGGTAGCCCAGCCAAAGCGCTCATCCAATACCTTCAGGTCCAACAGGGCACGCTTCAGTCCTGGAATGGACTCGCGCGAAATGGCATGGGCCTGCGTGTCCCGTTCGGTCACGCGTGTCACGTAAACGGTACCTGCGTAGTAAAACCAGTCCAGACCTGAGGAGGCCGTCACCGTGTTCAGAAACTCGGACGCTGATGGTGCGCCCAGCCTGCCACTCATGCGAGTGGCAATGCCGGTGTCCATCTGCAGTTGTATACCGAAGTTCGAACAGAACTCGGTCAGCATCTTCACGAGTGGTGTGTCATTCGCATGGTAGGCATACGAACTGCTGTCAAACGGGAGAGGCGAGGCGTCTGACCGAGGCATGAACCCCGTCGCCGCACACAGCACCAGCGCGGCCACCAGCTTCGCGCAAAAACGGCCTTCCCCGTTCATGGTTGAAGCGCGGATCGCGATGCGGGCTGCACCCGCACGGCTTGGCGCACCGCTGCAGTCGACTCGGCTGCGGGGTTGATCGCACTCCCCCAGTCATCGACCGAATTGAGAAAGTGCTCTAGCGCGGAAAGCGCGGCCACGGGCCCTGCCCGGTCGGGCACCGCACACTGCAGGACAAGTGCATCGGCAAGCAGACACAGCGTGTCGTGCCGAATCTGCATTCGCGCCGTTGAAAACCGCAACGCCTTTTGGATGAGTGCGGACCGGGCGGCGACAGATTCGGGCAATACGGCCAGCGTTGCTTCCAGCACCAGACGTCCATCTGGCAAAGCGTGAATGTCCAGCCGCCGGCCACCGTCGTAGCTCAGTGAATAGCGACCATCGGCACGGCACTGCGCCTGTGCGACGCCAAATTTCTCCAGCGCCCGGAACAGATTGGTGATGGCTTGCGTATGGCGCATTCAATGATGCCGGGTTTCAAGCCACGTTTTTGAGCACTGAACTGACCATGTCGCGCAACGACTTCATGAGCTCCGATGTCAGCTGGGTGGTTTCGGCCATTTCGGCCGTTTCACGCTGCACCACCAGCAAGTCCTGGCTGGACATTTCACCCTGGCCTTGTATTTGCTGCAAGCGATCACGAAAACGCTCGGAAATGGTCTGCAGCATGGGCGTGAGCACGCTGTAGACAGAACCAATGTTCACGCCAGCGCCCGCAGAAGAAGGCGTGGATTCGTAGGTATTAAAAAGTGCCATGATCAAAAAGTAGTTGGGTTGAAGGGAGCCTACCGGCGAGACGGGGCAAGAACCTGATGAGCCGCTTCGATAGCAGACTTCAACAGCTTCAGCCCCATGTATTGCTTGGAATTCGCGCGCAGCATCGCGCGCTCGACCTCTAGGCTTGCATGGCCAATTTCTCGAACTAGTTGTGCGCGGCGGCCGGGTGACATGGGAAAAATATTTCCCGCACGCCCGGGCGATGACGGCAACAGCAGCGGGTCAGCGCGTTCATCGTCCATGGTCAAACGTCCTCCTCTGAAACCATGCCGCTTCAGTTGCGCAGGCGCATAACCTGCCGTATAGCCACGGCAACGCAGGCCACTAAGCCTGCCGCCAGCAAGCCGAGCAGCACCCAAAGACCCGTGGCTGACCCCGGGTCCACCTTCATGAACAACACCTTGGAAAAGGCGGTGCCATGCGCCTCGTTACCAGCTTCACCGTTGGCAACAGGCACCAGTGCCACGGCGACACGCTCCAGGGACAACCCCGGAATGCCGCTCGCCACCAAGGCCCGCACTGGCACCACGACGTTTTCCACCCCGTATCCCTTGCGATACTTCAGAAAGACTGAGGCCGAGGATGGTGTGGAGGGGTCCATGGGTCCGATGCGTTCGGGCAGCACGACGTGCACACGGGCAGCGACCACCCCGTCGATTGAGGTCAGTGTGTGCTCCAACTCCTGCGCCAGCGCATACAGATACCGCGCCCGCTCCTCCAAGGGTGAGGAGATGAGGTTTTCTTTCTTGAACACATCACCGAGCTTGGCGCGCCGCTCGCGCGGCAAACCGTTCTGGCGCAGGATTTCCAACGCCTGCGCCACCGAGCCCGACTCCACCAGGATGCCGCGCCCCGTTTTGCTGGTCGTCTTGGTGGCGGAAATGTTGGCTTCAAGCAAAAGCCCGAGCACTTCATTGGCCTCGGCGTCGTTCAGTTCGCTCACCAGATTGATGGACGCAGAGCAAGCAGCCAGAATGCCCGCGACCGCCAACCCCAGAAGGGGCCGCGTCCAATGCGCTAGGATCTGCCAAGCCTTTTTGATCATTGTGTGTGGGATAGCTGATCGACGGTTTTGGCGGCCTGCTTGCCCAGCAGAGAAACATACTCGACCTGCAACGTGAACAGCTGCAAATGCATTTGCCTTTGGAGCAGATCGACGCTGTTGAAACCAACGGCCGGATTGATCGGCGCCAGCACGCTCTTCCAGTGACCCTCCGCGCCCCGACTTATTTGCCCTATCGACTTCAAGAGGGCATCAGCCCATCGTGGGAGGACGGTCAGAAACAAAACCAGCCGAAACGCTGGTGGCTGGGGAGCCCGAGCCCATGCGGTCTGCATACATGGCAGCAAACGAAATAGCATCCGCATTATTCACACGTCCTGGTCCCTTTGCTTTCGGTGACAAGTCCGAAGACAGCGCCTGGTCCACTGCAGGCTTGCTCATTAGACTCATGTCGAAGCTCCATTCTGCAAAACAATATCCAGCAGCTCGATCAACGCTCGACTTTCAGGCACCTTCACCAGACCTTGCGCCACCTCTGCAGCGGCAGCTTCGAACCTCGACTGGAGCAACTCAATCAACACTAGCCCCACGTAGGGAAACTCACTCTCCGATCGAAATTCCTTGAGCACCGAGAAAATCTGATGCGCCCGCGGCCAATCTTTTTGATCAATGGCCAGAAAACCGACCTCACTCAATAACCTAGCCAACCCTGGCGCAAGCACGCCCGCCACGGACAATGACTCAATGTTTTGGTTCGGATAGGCTGTCTTCGCGTTGTACATGAGCTCAATTGCTGTAGTTCACCCATCTGAGTGGGATGGGGTGAAACGAAAGTTCAGCAGGGACGCCTTTTTTTATTTTTTGGTTTCTTCTGTTGCACGGATAAACTCCAGTGTTACGGGTAACCACTCATCCTTCAAGCCAGTTTCTAGCTTTACCTGTCACAGCTCCATGTCTCCTGATGCCCCTCACCACATTCACGGCATTGACACCAACCGACTGAGCGAGCGCGCTCGCCAGCTGTTGTTGAAAGTCACATTTCCCGCAGAACGCGGGGCAGACACTCCGAGCCTTGGGCACTCTTATGTCTTGGCGTGGACACTACTCTCCATACCTGCAACGCGCCTGGAGCGATTCGCCGACTACGTGGGTGTATTGGGTGCGGCGGCCACCTTGCGCAAGGTACTGGATGGAAGGCGCATGGCCATATTCCGAGAAAAGCTGGGGCAAGAGCTGTACCTTTTCGGCATGCTGCGTGCCCCCCTCGTCGGCATGCTGGCCGTTCCGCCATATTGGTTCGAAGACCCGGAGCAAGCGGGCACAGCCGTGCGCGAAGCCGGCATGGCCGCTTTGCACGCCTATTGCCATGGCCTTGAATGCGACCACCCAATGCTCGCCGCGCGCGTGTCGGCCCGGTTGAATGCAGTCGACCGCGACGCGTCGACCCCACGTCTGCTTGTGATGGCGCCCAGCGGCGCCCTCTTGCAGCGCGTGCTGAGGGAAGCCGAGCCCATTCTGGCGGGTGCGCTCGATGCCCCCGGAGAGGCGGCATGAGATCGGGAAAGATCATTCGTCGCGAGGATGCCAGCTGCTTGCGTCTGGCATCCAGCATTCTGGCCGATGCGAAAGCAGAAGCTGCGCAGTTGCTGGAAGCGGCGAACCATCAGGCAACCGAGCAGGCTGAAAGTATCCGCCGCGAGAGTACAGAAGTCGCCGCCCAGGAAAAATCCCGCCTCCTATTGGAGGCCATCGCCAGTCGGGATGCATACATGGCAGACATTGAGCAGGAACTCGTGAGCGTCGTCATCAATGCGGTGCGGTCGATCTTTTCCCAGTACAGCGACCATGAACGCGCCACACTGGCCGTGGGCAAGGCGCTCAAAGCCCTGCGCCAGGAAACGCAGGCCACGCTGCACGTTCATCCGACCCACTACGACGCCCTCTGCGCAGCCGTTACCGACCTGCTGCGACAATCACCGCCGTTGCAAACGCTGGTTGTGGAAAGGGACTCACGCCTCAAACCCGGCGCGGTCATGCTGAGCAGCGACATGGGACTGGTTGAAACAGATTTCGAATCCCAGCTGCGTGCCATCGAGAATTCGTTGACCCGCAGCGTCAAGGCCTCCAACGCGGCCAGAACCAAGGTGGTCGGCATTCAGATCTGAACGGATCCGCCTGGCGCGAGGCTGGTCCTGAAAATCATCTAGCCGGCATCCTGCCTTCGAGGTAGGTGTTAGTCTAAAGTGAGTTAGCAAACTTTCTTTAACCAACTTGGAGGCTGAGATGAAATACTGCGGAATTGACCTTCATTCAAATAGCAGCGTGGTGTCGGGACTCTGTTGCAGTAAGCGACAACGACAATCTGGTTCTGTCGAAATAAGCGTAAACGACAATCCCGGCCATGCTCGATTTCCGTCAAAGCCAGATCAACAGCGCCTTGAACAGGGTCCTCAAACGCCTTCACTACCCACTTGAGGTGATGTTGACCTGCGTGCGCTGGTACATTGCCTTCCCGTTGAGGGCGTTGTTGAATAAATCGGAAATTTGGCCAATCGCCCATCGAACTGGCATGACCCTTGTCAATTTCACACTCCGAGACAGCCCGTGCCCTACAAACGTAGCGAGAAGCGCCGCGCCAAATTCACCAAGCCCAAATATAAGGTGACCAACTGGCCCGAATACAACGACGCATTGAGTCGGCGCGGTGACGTCACGATCTGATTCACTGAAGAATCGATTGAGCAGTGGCACCCAGCCAAGTCCGCAGCCCGAGGCAGGCCACTGCTGTACGCCGATCACGTTATCGAGACGTCCATTTTGATAAGGCAAGTATTTCATCTTCTCCTGCGCCAGACCGAAGGTCTTATGAATTCGATGGCCCGACTCATGAACGCAGCGATCAGCATTCCCGACTTCAGCAGCATCTCCAAGCGCAGAATCGAAGTGCCCCGCCATGTACTGAGCAAAACGATTGAACCTGGGGATACGGCCGCCATTGAAAGCGTCAAGGCTGATGCCTGTGTTGACATCCTGATGCGCCAAAACAAATACCTCAACAACATCGTTGAGCAGGACCACCGAGCTGTCAAAAGAGTCACCCAACCGATGCTCGGATTCAAATCGTTTTGGAGCGCTCGAATCCCTATCGCCGGAGTCGAGACGATGCACATGATTTGGAAGGGGCAGATGGACTGCCCCGGCGGCCAAACCATATCCGCAGCCAACCAGTTTTACAGTCTCGCAGCTTGATCGTCGGCCAACCTGCAGCCCTTTTCGGCCTGACGCCACTATTGCAACAGAACCCTGAACTTTACAAGCCGGAGGATTCACTTACCTCCAAAGAGAGGGCCTGACATGAAACAATTGGAATACACCAGACTACTGAAACAGATGTGCGAGCACCTTGGCCTGCCTGATGCATTGCTTGAGACGGGCTTGCTGCGCGTCGGCGGACACGACCTGCTCTTGCACTACGACGAAATGTTCGAGCCGGACGTCATTCAAGCGCGTCTGGATATGGGGGCGCTAGACAAGGATCAGCGGGAATGGATGTGGTATCGGCTGCTGGTCAGTAACTTTGAATGGGGAGCGAACGGCACCGTGGGCTGGAGCCTGACGCCCGAAGGGGACCATGTCACTGTCACTGCGCAATATCCCTTTGATGTACAAACCACCGGCGCGGCATTGGCGGACTGGTTGCGCAATCTCGTTGCCTGTACCGAGGCGTATTGGCGGGTGCTGCCCTCACGGCAACCGGTTGCCGAAATCTTGTCCCTGGTTTCGCTACAGCGTGTCGTGGTACCTGCTCAGCCTGAGGCTACCAGTTGGGAGGCGTTGATCGAGGCATTTTGCACTCATGTGGGTTTGACGGAGCGAAGTCATTTGCTCAATGACGGGGGAATGTTTGCCGTTGACGGTGTCGACATGCTGTTGCGGCATGACAAGGCCGCAGCAGGGCGCTTCGAAGTGCGTATCGATTTGGGCATGGATATCGTTACCTCGCGCGAAAAGCTATGGCAAGGATTGTTGTGGAATAACTTTGTGGCGGGGTTGAGTGGCCGGGTTTTGTTCAGTGTGCATTCCGATCGGGATGCGGTGGTACTGACATTGCAACAGGATCTTCCCGCCGAGGCGAATGCTAAGGATTTTGTCGAGTTGCTGCAATCTATCGCCGGGAATGCGAAGAATTTTTGGAGCGAGGCGCGGGCTGCGATTGGGCGAGCTGAAGCAGCGCTACAGAAAGGCCCACCTCATAGAGGCGCATCAAAGGTGCGCCAGAGATCGGTTGGATGATTTTATTTTCAGTTAAAAAGAATTTGTATTATGACACATTCAATTCGATTTGGGCCGATGCCGCTTGGCTTCCCTAAGATTGAACAGCCCTTCCGTGATGTTTCAGCGGTTCGTGACGATGCCTCCAATACGAGTATCCTAATCAGTAGCAATAATCATGTAGGTTCTGGTGGCAATGATGCACTTCATTTTGTACCTCCACCAAATTATTTACCTACTGACAATAACAAGGACCCGAAAAAGCTGCCGGTCGAAAACAGTGTAATTGAGATTCCAGTAGCGACGATAAAATCAAACGATGGAGCGAGGCCATTAAAAAATAATTTAACTGATGCTGCACCGATGCAAGGCTCAAACGTGGCTACCAGAGGGCTTGAATTCCGGTTCGGTAGGCTTTTTCCTGCGGAGCAGGACGCATTTATACGCTTAAAACAAAACACCGCCTTTCTCCAAGCTCTTGATTGCGCAGTTAATGACGAAAATATTACAGCCGATCACTTAAGCCGTGCGATAGCCCAAGCACGCGCGCCTCACACTCTAAATGCCCACCATAAACCGTATGGCGCGCTTGCCTTGACCAATCTGGACGAAATCGCTGTGTTGAAGAAATTAATGAATCGATCAAGCTTGCCCATCTTCTCCAACGAATTAAAAGAGCGCGAAAAGGTCAGCCTCCTTAACAGAGTACTACGTGATACGGCAGCGCCCCCCGTGCGTGCGTTTGAAAAACGCCCGCCAGGGGAATGTTATATTATTTCATTCGACGATGGAAATAGCGTGATTAGAAGTGGCGCAAAGACCAAAGCCTTGCGAAATCAAATTCCAACGGATAACTGTTTTTATTCCGGCACAGTGGCTCCCAACCGTCCGTCAGGAAAGCCTCTCCTTGGAAACTCGCTTGAGAATCTTGGGCTTGAGAGCCGACTCACTCTTATAGGCCATGCAAGCGAAAATCGCTTCAACACATATGCTCCTAAAGCACTAGCCGAAAAACTACGCGACGCTGGGCTGAAAGAGGCTGGAATTCTTAAATTGGAAGGCTGCAATGTCGGGAAGGGCGACTATCTTGAAAAACTAAAGATTGCCCTAGATGAATTAGATATCAAAGTAGGATACCTTTCCGGCCCAAAAAGTTATCATGCCAATACAGATGAGGTTATAAAGACCCCCTTTGGTAGAAAGGCTTTCGATGTACTGTTCCTGCTGAAGCTTATAGCCCCACCAATGTGGCCATATCTATTTACCAGCAATGTAACAGGCTCACTCCCAGGAACCCATCTAAAGATTGTAAAGGGCAATGCCGATATTACTTTCCCCGGCACACACTACGATCTGGTTCTGTCGAAATAAGCGTAAACGACAATCCCGGCCATGCTCGATTTCCGTCAAAGCCAGATCAACAGCGCCTTGAACAGGGTCCTCAAACGCCTTCACTACCCACTTGAGGTGATGTTGACCTGCGTGCGCTGGTACATTGCCTTCCCGTTGAGGGCGTTGTTGAATAAATCGGAAATTTGGCCAATCGCCCATCGAACTGGCATGACCCTTGTCAATTTCACACTCCGAGACAGCCCGTGCCCTACAAACGTAGCGAGAAGCGCCGCGCCAAATTCACCAAGCCCAAATATAAGGTGACCAACTGGCCCGAATACAACGACGCATTGAGTCGGCGCGGTGACGTCACGATCTGATTCACTGAAGAATCGATTGAGCAGTGGCACCCAGCAAAGTCCGCAGCCCGAGGCAGGCCACTGCTGTACGCCGATCACGTTATCGAGACGTCCATTTTGATAAGGCAAGTATTTCATCTTCCCCTGCGCCAGACCGAAGGTCTTATGAATTCGATGGCCCGACTCATGAACGCAGCGATCAGCATTCCCGACTTCAGCAGCATCTCCAAGCGCAGAATCGAATTGCCCCGCCATGTACTGAGCAAAACGATTGAACCTGGGGATACGGCCGCCATTGAAAGCGTCAAGGCTGATGCCTGTGTTGACATCCTGATGCGCCAAAACAAATACCTCAACAACATCGTTGAGCACCCTGAAAACCTATATTCCATGAGGGTTGCGAGAGATTTTCAGGGCTGACTACAAAGGGTGCGGGCATCTATCTCAAACAGACGTTCGCCAAAGAAGGCCGCTTGGTGCGTTTCAAAGCTGATTGTTATTCGCACGCCAAGCAGCTCAAACGCATGGGCCGTGCTATCACACGCCAGCGCACCATCCTAGCATGCATAGGGCGCCAGATTGTTGCTCAGGCCGCTTCGCGCGAGAACACCACCAACACCCAAACTCTACACCTGGCACGCACCGGAAGTGGAGTGCATCGCCAAAGGCAAAAGCAAGACGCCACACGAGTTCGGCGTGAAGGTGGGTATTGCGTCCACCTTGAAGCACAACCTGATCGTGGGTGCCAGGTCCTTTGCGAGCAAACCGTATGACGGGCACACACTGTATGAACTACTGGAGCAGACCGCCATCCTGATGCAGGAGACTGAATAAAGGCCGCTGACTGCCTATGTGGACCTAGGTTAACGAAGTGTGGAGCAGACAACACGGACATTGCCATCAAGCACCGGGGAAAGTTCAAGGTGATAACGGACCAAAGAGCGCGAGTTGCTCAAACAGCATCAAGAAATCGAACCCATCATTTCGCACCTGAAGGCAGATCACCGGATGGATCTCTGCTATCTCAAGTGCGAACAGGACGACCGGCTCAATGCAGTTCTGCGTGCCGCCCAATTGAATTGCAGTCAGCGCATCACCCACACTCACAGCACAGTGATCACGCCCGCATCGCCCATGCGCTGCCAAGGCAATCCCAGCACCAAAGCGCTCAGCTGGGCGGCGTTCATAGGCAGGCGTGGCGACAGCCGGGCATCGCCCCGTAACCGGTCACTGTCCGGCGTTCTTGCGAACTGATTGCAGGTACCAAAGAATGCGCCCTGATCAACAAACAGGACGGGGTCGGATATGGAAGAGACGCAGAGCGTGCTCAGGCGTGCAGTGTTGAGTGAACAGACTTGGGCTGAGGTACTGGATCGTTTTGACCGCGCTGGATTGACGATAGATAAATTTTGCAGCCGCGAAGGCATCAGTCGCAGCAGCCTTGCTCGCCGACGCACGCTTAGGAATAAACAGAGGGGAATCGCGTCCCCGCTGCGAACGAACAAGGTAGCCCCCACCACCGTGCCGAAGGCGGCGTTCGTTGATCTGGGCGACCTTGCTGGAGTGCACGGCAGCGGCAATGGAGCCATGGGGTTACGCATCGAACTCGGCTCGGGCATGAGTTTGCATCTGGTACGCCGGTAATGTTCTTTCCCGAGGGCCGCATTCGCGTGTTCCTGTATGGCCAAGCTGCCGATATGCGCCAGTCCTACGACGGCTTGTACGCTCTGGCACGCCAGGGGTTTGAAGTGGATGTGCTGGCCGGACACATGTTTGTTTTCATCAACCGGCGGCAAACACAGATGAAGGTGCTGTACTTTGACCGCAGCGGCTGGTGCCTGTGGTGCAAGCGTTTGGAGAGCGGCAAGTTCTCCCGTAAAGGCGTTCAAGGCGGCAGTGGCGAGATCGACTGCACGGCGCTCAAACTGATGCTCGAAGGCATCGAAGTGCGCCGACGCCACAAACGCTACCAACACCCTGCGCGGAGGTGACGATGTGCCCATTTTCAATCCGGAGAAGCACTCTCCGTATTTCGGCGAAGATGAACGGCGATTCCGGGATCGTGAACATGGATTCCGGCCAATATGAACGCAGCGGCAGTGAGGGACTGATATTGCGCTCTTTTATTTTGGCTCTGTCACCTTATCGTGTTGGAATTTACTCCAATGTTGATGTTTCAGAGGGGCCGTTGGGTCTCACACGCGGTCTGGATATGGCATCCTTTATCAAGTCTTCAGGGACTCGTGACCATCCGCTCTCGTCGTAGAACCGGAACCACGCCAAGTAGACAGGGAGGTACTTCGTTGCAACTCCCTTAAAGGGTTTGAACCAGCTCTTCATGCGACTGTGCAGAGCGTTAACGTTCTGGATGTGATACGGCCCCAGCTTGTGAGTCCCCCTGGGGATTTGACGGATAACAATTCCCAAGTTCTTGGCTGCGGTTTTATACGAACTTGCTGAGTCCGATACCAAGACCGTATCTTTGGACAGGAGCGGCCCCAAAGAAGAAGTAATCGAGGAAGCACTTGGTACACCAGGTAACACAGACATGAAGCTTGTGCGGGAGCCGCGGGATACGGCTGTAAGTACAGGAATCTGCTCTTTGGAGATTCCTCGCTTGCCCGCCGGCATAGCGCGCTTATGGGCTGTTCGAGGCATTCCTTTCTTGAGACCCTTAAACGACTCCCGAAAGAAGGCTTCATCGACCTCTGCCACTCCCTCTAATGCTTCGGGTTGATGCGCGCTATTTGGCGGCATCAGTCGGTGTCGCCAACGAAACACCACATTGCGGTGCAGTCCGAGTTGCTCAGCAGTCTCTCGCACGCTCAAACCGACCTTCATGCACTGGGCGTACTCCAGCAGCAGACTTTTATGCCAGAGGCCGTTTAACGGGGAACCCGTGAGCCCGGTGAAGCTCTTGAAGCACTTCTTGCACCGGTATCGCTGCTCCCCGGACGCAGTAGTCCCCCACCGCTGGAACGCATTACCTTGGCAGTGAGGGCATTGCCCCTCACGTTCCACATGCGCAGTTACGAGCTCCCGCACGGCAGTTTGCTGGGCGAGCTTGCTTACGGTCTCGTCCAGTTGACGCAATTGATGGGGGCTGAGGGACTCTAAGGACTCCACCAACCGCTGGAAATCTCGGCGGCGCATAGCGCCAAAGTGTACTCACCAACACGATAAGGTGACAGAGCCAAAATAAAAGAGCGCAATATCAGTCCCTCACTGCCGCTGCGTTCATATTGGCCGGAATCCATGTTCACGATCCCGGAATCGCCGTTCATCTTCGCCGAAATACGCAATCGCCATGAAGGATAGCCGCGTGACATTACTTGACGAGGCCAGCCACAGCCACTTTACCGTGCCCTATGAGGCAATCATGTTGACGCCTTCAAGCGAACCAACGACTTCCAACGACGCTACTGCTGCCTCGAGCGCACAAAATACCCCCAGCCCGCCGCCGGAAATCGCAAGACGTGAAGACTTCCGCGTTGGCAATAGGGTGAGCTTTACAGACCAGGATTTGCAACAGCGTGTCGGCTTGATCGTGCGCATCAACCAGCGTACAGCCACACTCGACTGCGATGGCCAGACTTGGCGCGTCGCCTTCGGCCTGCTTCGTCACCTCGCAGACATCTGACTTCAACACAACCGTCAAGTACGGTATTCGCCGGACTCTTACCACCGTGCTGCCGGGCAGCCTGCTGGGCAAGGCACTGCATTACATGTCTTCGCAGTGGAGCAAACGTAAGCGGCCAGCGAAGTCACCTTGTTGACCGACCCTCGACCTTGCAACATTGCGTCCACAACAATTGATCGTGGACACAATGCTCAAAGACTCAGACACCCCGAGGTACGCCGTGCGCCGTACCAAGCGAACCTATTCAGCAGATACCAAAGCCGCGTTGCTTGCCGCGTGCAGGGCGCCGGGCGCGTCCATCGCAGCGGTCGCCAGCGCGCATAGCATGAACGCCAATGTGTTGCACCGCTGGCTGAAGGAGCAAGCACAGCCGGACGCTCACGCCGAAGCCCTTCCGTCAGAGCCGATAGACATGCCAGCATTTATCCCGGTGCCCCTGCTCACGCAAACGGCAGAGCCCGTGGAGCGCACGATTCGTGTGGAGGTCCGCAAAGGTAGTTTGAGCATGACCGTCACTTGGCCCATGTCTGCTGCCCATGAATTTGCCGGCTGGTCGGGCGCCCTTCTCAAGTGATCCGCATCGACTTCGCCTGGTTGGCAGTCCAACCACTGGACATGCGTGCGGGTACGGATACGGCGCTGGGGCGAGTCGTGCAGGTGTTTGGCGCTGCCCACCCGCACCATGCCTACCTATTTGCGAACAGCCGTGCCAACCGCATGAAGGTTCTGGTACATGACGGCATTGGCATCTGGCTGGCCGCGCGTCGGCTCCATCAAGGCAAATTTGTCTGGCCCACACCGGGCGTCGGTCGGCACCAGCAACTCAGCAATGAACAGCTCCAAGCGCTGGTATTGGGACTTCCCTGGCAGCGCATTGGAAGCGCAGGAATCATCACCGTCGTCTGAGGGGTGGGCGTGTACGCCAATGGTTTGCCAATCGAGTAGCGCGCGTACTTGGCGTCCATTAGTGCATGCACCGATGGCGAAATTCTGCGCCATTTGGCACACTTCGATCCATGGTTTTTACGCCCGATTCACTGCAACAAATGAGCGCGTACGATGTGTGCAATCTGGTCAGTGGACTGATGGAAAAGGTCAGCACGCAGAGCAAAGAGCTGCTGTACCGTCAGAGCAAGATCGACCAGCTCACGCACGAGATGGCGACCTTGAAGCGACTGCAGTTTGGTCGTAGCCGCGAACAACTCGATGCCACGCAGACCAGTCTGCTCGATGAAGCCTGCGATGAAGACCTGGCGGCAATTGAGCAAGAACTCAAAAACCTCACGCCGGCGCCCAAGCCCGATAAAGACCACCGTAGCAAGCCCAAACGTGCAGCGCTGCCGGATCACCTGCCCCGTGTAGAAATCCACCACGAACCAGACTCCACCACCTGCACTTGTGGCTGCCAGCTCAAGCGCATTGGCCAGGACGTCGCGCAAAAGCTGGACTACACGCCCGGCGTATTCACTGTTGAGCTGCATGTTCGCGGCAAATGGGCGTGTGGCCAGTGTGAAACACTGATTCAGGCGCCGGTACCGGCCCAAGTCATTGACAAAGGCATTCCAACCGCTGGCCTGTTGGCACAGGTGCTGGTGGCCAAATATGCGGATCACTTGCCGCTGTACCGGCAAGAGAAAAGCTTTGGCCGCGCCGGCTTGGAGATTGCATGTTCCACGCTGGGAGCCTGGGTGGGCATGTGCGGCGTGCAATTGCAGCCGCTGGTGGATGCGTTGAAAGAGACGGTACTGAGTCACGCTGTGGTGCATGCCGATGAGACTCCGATCCCGATGCTCAAGCCCGGCAATAAGAAGACCCACAAGGCCTACTTGTGGGCATACGCTCCTGGTGCCTTTGAGCAGATACACGCCGTCGTCTACGACTTCTGCGAGACCCGCGCCGGCCAGAATGCCAGAACGTTTCTGGGGAAGTCTGATGACGATGACCGTGGCTGGCGTGGCTCTCTGGTTTGCGACGATTACGGGGGTTATAAATCGCTGTTCACCAAAGGCGTCAAAGAAGCCGGATGCATGGCGCATGCACGCCGAAAGCTGTTTGAACTGCACGCCAATCACAGCAGTCTGATTGCCGCAGAGGGACTGAAATTCTTCGACCTACTGTATGACGTCGAACGTGACATCAAGTCATTACCAGCGGCCATTCGTCTGCAAATCCGGCAGGAAAAATCCAGGCCCATTGCCGACCTACTGCACCAGTGGCTACTGTTGCAGGCCAGCAAGGTGCCCAGTGGATCGGCCACCGCAAAAGCGATTAACTACAGCATCAAACGTTGGGAGGCGTTGACGCTGTATCTGGACGATGGGCAAGTACCCATAGATAACAATTGGTGCGAAAACCAAATTCGCCCGGCAGCTGTCGGCAGGGGCAACTGGTTATTCGCGGGTTCCCTGCGTGCTGGTCAACGTGCGGCGGCGGTGATGAGTTTGATTCAGAGTGCCAAGCTCAATGGGCACGATCCGTACGCCTATCTGAAAGACGTACTCACACGCTTGCCCACGCAGCGGGCCAGTCAGATCGGGGAATTGCTGCCTCACAACTGGGCACCGCAGACCACGTAAACATTGCGCCGTCAATGTGTGTTGACCGGTTGCTTACGAGCAAACTTACACAGTTCGTTGAGGACGGCAGCTACCCTATCGATAACAATGCCTGCGAAAATTCGATCCGCCCGTTTGTCGTTGGGAGACGCAACTGGTTGTTCTCGGATACCGTAGCCGGGGCCAACGCAAGCGCCAATTTGTATTCGCTGCTGGAGACCTGCAAAGCAAACGGGGTCAACGCCTATCAATACTTGCGTGGCTTGCTGATCGCGTTACCGCAAGCCAAAACCGCAGATGACTACGAGGCCTTGCTGCCTTGGAACCTTACTCTGTCAGCAAATTAGCTGCGCAGCCATCCACCAATCACTTCCGAGACGCTACGGCAAGAGACGCAGTTAATTGATCGCTTACAACAGAGCAAGAGCAGGTTTTAGTGGCCTTTAGGCGACCTTTCGAAGCGCAAATGAACAAAGAGTTATTCGACTTAGCTGACCCAAACTACCAAGGCAATGCTCCATACAAGGCCATGACTCGTGCCATCGCATCATCAAATGATGGAAGCTCCCCATCGACATCAGCGGCCAAGTCTTGATAGCCACTCCGCGCCATCGATACAACTTCATCTAACTCCATCGAGTTCATATGAGGTTCAATGCCCTTAGATAGGCAAGAAGCAACTAGGATTTGATGGACTTTGCTATGGTCTTCAACGCTCAGCGCAGGCATTGTTTCCAGCAACAACCAAATGTCATACACATCCTGCCGACGGTTGCGCCTTCGTATAGGCTGCTGAAGCAGTGAACGCATCTTTTCAGCAAGCACATTACTCAAGGAATACGAGTGGATGGTTGCTCCGCCTTCCAACTCCAATACTTCAACATCAAATACCGCTTCGTTGAAGCTGTAATCAATTTCAACAACCTGTCCAGCTGTTCCCGCTTCTAAGCGGGCAATCTGTGAGGGATTGCTGCGATTTGCATATCCAATCTTCAGCGCAAGGCTTTGGTGAGTCTTGTTCTCGCCTTTTGGCTGAACCTTGTAGGACTGAATACGACATGCCGTGTTGTACGGAAGGCGGTCCTCAGCAGCTATAAGCCCGTCCCGTAACTCAGTCAACAGAACGTCAGCGCCTGCTGCAGTGTATTGATCTTGTGTGGAGAAGTCTAAATCCCGGGTGTAACGGGAGCTGTCATACCGAATAGCCAAGAGCAATCCGCCTTTCATGACCATCTTGGCACTCAGATTTTGCGAATGTCCAATGCCATCCAAAATGATATGCACTGCTTCTCGGAAGCCCTGTTGGCCATGAGGAGCACTCTCAACCCATGCCTCGATCTCAATTTCGTTCATCAATCCTCCAAGCTCTCACCTGACGAACTTAACGTCGGAACGTTCAATGACAGTGCCCAACGTTCTGAGAAGAAGGGAGCGTACTCACCTTGTGGATCGAGCTTTCGGGATCCGCCCCGTTGCACGGAAGTTGCCCAGATATCAATCTGCGGCTCTGACAAACCGCATACCGATTCCAGCAAAAACCCGGCACGCGCTTGCTCGATCGCTGTTCCGTGTTTGCTGACCTCTTCCACAATGAGCTTCAGATAGGTGCCAGCGTACTCCCGGTAAACATCGACCACATGTTGCATGCCGCCACAGAAGTCAGGCTCACGAAGCATATCTAGAAATGTGCGCCCAATCATTGCGACACGAATAGACGGCGACTTAATGGTCTTGAATGCTCCGCGATGGGAACGCCGCATCAATTCAACCCGCATTCCATCAATACGCTCGAACTTCTGGAACTTCAGTGCAGGCAACTTGTTAGCCAAATAGGATTCCTTATTTGGCTTGAGATCCTTTTCCATGCGTCCGTCCGCTTGCTCCTTCCATTCCTGATCGGATGGAGTAGAGAGGTAGAGGATTTTGGAGAATCGCTCGGTGATGCCATGGTATTCCATGGCACTCAAATGACTCACGTAAGCAAATGGGTCGACGGAGCAAGCTACCTCTTTCGCTTGTGATTTCACTCGGCCAAATAGATGAAACACTGTTCCAGGTTTGAAGTCCTTCGAAGGCGAAATGAGACCGAAAGATGAGAGCGTACGAACGACCTCATTGAGCAAAGAAGCCGTAATTGGTTTCGTATCCAACTCGCTCGCAACCAACACTCCCAATTCGTATGCCGTTATGACAGGCCGATCCCATGTTGCCATTCGCTCTTGAATGGGTTTAATCACGGAATTTACTGTTTCGGTTTGTGTCACTATGTCTTCCATTGATAGGATCAGCGTCCTCGGGACGCTGATCCTATCAATGGAAATGAAATTTTGAAAGAAATTAGTTGACGCATCTAATGCCACAATCCTACAATGAGTCCTAGGACTCATTGTAGGATTGTGGCGTAACCCCATCTGCCATTGATTAAATGACATTCGGACGGGACCAACTCCATCTAGTTGACAATCCTTACTCGCACCGATTGCTGTGATAGCCCGTAATAGCTCGGCGAATACCGTTCTTGCGCAGACCTGAGCTGGTGGGCAGTATGGGCAGCAGTTGCACTCCATTGGAGGTGTGCACTTAACTGGCCAGAGTGCACACCATGCAAGAGTTGAATTTGTCCCCGGTCATTACTACTAAGCGCAGGCACAGTGCTGCCTTCAAGCGCAAGATTCTTGAGCTGGTCGAGCAACCTGGCGCGTCGGTGGCCGCAGTGGCGCTGGAGCATGGCGTCAATGCCAACTTGGTATTCAAGTGGCGCAAGGCCAAACTTGATCGCAGGCGTCCTCCGCGGGCGATGCATCTACCAGTGCTGCTGCCGGTGTCCGTTGATCCTCAAGAATCGCCTTTAACGGTGCCGACACCTGAGCCCGAAAGATCTGCGCGTAAAGAGGGTGTCATTGAGGTCGAAATTGGTGGTGCCCGCGTGCTGTTGCGTGGCTGCGTTGATCCGGTCAATGTGCGCAGCGTCCTGTTGGCACTTCGGGATTGCGCATGATTGGCTTGCCCGCTGGCACGCGGATTTGGCTGGCTGCAGGCCTCACCGACATGCGTCGTGGCTTTGATGGTCTGGCCGCCCTTGCGCAAGGCGCCCTGGAACAAGATCCTTTTAGCGGCCATGTCTTTGTGTTCCGGGGGCGGCGCGGTGACATCGTGAAGTTACTCTGGTGGGATGGACAGGGCTTGTGCCTGTTTGCCAAGCGGCTGGAAAAAGGCCGCTTCATATGGCCACAGGCGTTGAGTGGCTCAGTGGGGGTAATCTCGGTTTAGGTGCAAATCGTATCGGTAAGGCATAAGGGTTAACCCTTACTTTCATTGGTGGCGACGGACTATGGTGCGTTTACGATTGCCCCACTGCCTTGAACTGATGTCATAGTCGGCGTTGCACGCAGGGAGCTATGACGTCGGAGACAGAATTTGCCAAGTTACCGCCTTCGGTTTGTCGGTCAAACAAGCCTGCCCAAATCCATTTCACAAAACGAGATTGACGAAGACTTCAGCCTCAGCGACGCTGATGTTGAGGAAATCCGGTCGAACTTCCGTGGCATTGGCCGCCTCGGTGCTGCCATTCTGTTGGTAAGTCTGCGTGCCACTGGCCGATCTCTTGATTCGTTCACCGGCCTTCCTCGGCTGCTTCTTCAGTCGCTGTCCAAGAGGATTGGAGTCAACGCTGCAATGATACAGATTGCGTCGCTCAAAACGCTTTATTCCCGGCCAACTACGCGGTTTGAACACCAGCGTTGGGCGCGCAACTACGCTGGCTATAAGGCACTGGGTCAAGAAGATCAGCATAAAGTCACCGACGTCTTGGCCCACCTTTCCAAGTCAGCAGTATCGATACACGATTTGGTGAAGTCGGCCGAGGTGTGGCTGTTCGAAAACCAATATGTGTTACCGGGTGACCGCACCTTGCGGGACCAAGCTCGGCAAGCGTTTGCCGCCCAAGACGACGTCGCCATTGCAACGGTGCGCCAAAGTGTGCCACGTCGCAATTTAGACATCGTTATGTCCAGGATGTTTTCGAAGCGCAGGGGCCCAACTGGCGCGTCAGTGTTGGAATGGCTGCGAACCGCCCCCGCCAAGCACGGCCCAAGGACGCTGAATGAAACTATCCAAAAGGTGGCCTACCTCAAAACGCTGCAAGTCCATGAATGGGATCTGTCTGCCATTCCCCCTGCCCGCAGAGAGGCATACAGCCAGGCGGTAGTCAATCGTCCACCCTATGACACCGAACGCCTGGCACCTGATCGCAAGGCACTAGAGCTGTGCTGCTTTCTGCATACTCTGTTGTACGAGCTGACCGACGTGTCCGCGGACATCACCGGCAGAAGGCTAAATGACATTTACCGCTTTGCATCCAACCATGCCGAGAAACTGCAAGTCCGCAGATCCACCGACCTTCGCGCCGAGCGTGTGAAGCTCAAAGCTGTTCTCTATGATGGGAAATTATCCGACAAGCAAAAGGTAGCCGCAATAAAGGAGCTGATCACCAACGAGCCGCACACCGTCGAGGACAGTCGCGCATCTTTGGTGCGTCAATCACTTGTTGAGGATGAGTCGCACCGGATTTCTGCCTTGGTCAATGCCATGGGTGTGTTCGATGTACGGGGTGACGACAATAACACCGTACTCAAACAGGTCAAAATTCTGCGCGACCTGGTTGAGCGCCGGGTTGGTGAACTGCCTGGCGACTTTGACATCTCGCTGGCTGCGCCGAATTGGCGTGCGATGCTACAGTTACCGGACCGCAAGAAGGCATTGGCAGCGCTCAAGGCCTGTGTCATGTCCTCGGTACGCAAAGAGATCAAGGGCGGAAAACTGTGGCTTGCACACAGCCGCAAGCACCGGGATCGCGAAGAGCAGCTCATTCCAATCTCAGATTGGCAGGCCATGCGCGGCGGTTTCCTAAGCGCCATGAGCCTGACAGCTGATCCGGAAAAATACCTTGCCCGACTTTGTGAAAAAGTTCAGCACTCCCTCTCTGAACTCGCCACCGCCGTGGATGAAGGGCGTGTCACGATTGACGGACAAGGACATTTGCACATTCCGGCCATTGTTGCCTTGGACGTTGAGCCCGAAGTCGCCCGAACGCGGGATTCCATCTTTGAAATCATCGGCCCGGTTCAGCACGGGCAACTGCTGGTAGAAATTGACGCCAGGTCAGGTTTTAGCGAGGTGTTGCTGGGGCGCAAGGCGAAGACCGCACAGGAGTTGACGGCACTGTATGGTGCCCTGCTGGCACACGGGACGGACAACGACGCAAGGGGCGTGGCACAGATGATCCCTGGCGTGCAGGTGTCGCAAATAGCATCTGCCATGCGGGCGATGGAGAGCCAGGGGCGTTTGGCCAAGGCCAATGAACGGATTCTGGATTTTCAGCAATCCATGGACATCTCCAAGTTATGGGGCGACGGTGACAAGGCATCGGCCGATTCGATGACGATGGACACGTCGCGCCATTTACATGTGGCGCGTATGGAATATCGCCGCAAGCAACCAGGTATTGGTATCTATACGCATGTGCGGGACTCATATGGGCTGTTTTACAACCAGCCCATCGTTCTCAATGATCGGCAGGCTGCCAGCGCAGTCCACGGCGTGGAAAGCCATAACGCGACCCGACGGGAGGACCAAATCAAGTTGTCACTGCTGGCAGTCGACACCCACGGGTACACCAATGCGGCCATGTCGGTGGCAAAGTTTTTGCAGTTTGACCTCTGTGTGAGGTTGCGCCAAATCTCTGAGCGCATGCTGTACCTGCCGCCTTCCATCAAGCTGCCGGAGTCACTGGAGCGCTTGAGAACAGGAAAAGTCAGCCCTAAAAAGGTCAAAGTCGGCTGGGATACATTTCTGCGGTTTGTGGCATCGATTCGCGAGGGGCGGCTCACCGCCAGAGAAGGGCTGCAAAGGCTTGGCAGTGCAGCCAAGGGGGACAAGTTGCATTCCACCGCTGACGAGATTGGCAAACTGCTGCGCACCATTTTTCTGTGCGACTATTTCAGCAAACCAGAATTCCGCCGGGAGATGCATGCACTGCTGGATCGTGGCGAGTCTGTCCACCAGTTGCAGCGCGCTGTTCACCAGGGCCGCATAGGAACCCAACGTGGACGCAGGCGCGATGAGCTGTGGGCGATTTCTGGAGCCCATACGCTATTGACGAACGCCATCATTGCCTGGAACACCATGAAAATGCAGCAAGTGGTGGATGACTGGAAGGCCAGAAGACAACCCATTGACGATAACTGGGTGCGCCGCATGGGGCCTGTGCACTTTAGCCACATCAATTTCCGGGGAACCATTGCCTTCGAGCTAGAACGATTCCTGGATGACTTGTTGCAGCGCATGCCCACGACGAAAAAGAAAACCCAAGTCGCGCCGTTCTAGTAAGTTGTCCACATTTTGGCTGGCAGAAGCCCAACGTTGTGATCGGTGCTTAGCGTTACTATCTGCACGCAAACCGGCACCATCCAAAAAGCGGCACGTTGTAAGTTGTTGATTTTGAAGGACTGAGCATTGCTTACCGATACGATTTGCACGTAAACCGGCGCGTGTTTGTGGCGATCCAAAAGCGCACTTTTGTGGCTTTTTGAACGCGCTATTGGCGTTCTAAGCCATAAGCCACAAAACCCCCGGCACTAACCCAATTGCTCAATTAACCTATTAGGTTATAATTGCAGTATGGAAAAGGGCACCCCTCACTGCAAGCTGCCAGTCGTTCAGGCCTTGGTTGCCGCTGGAATGGTTCGTGCAACGGCAAGCGCCTTCAGCGGTGCGCGTGATTTGGGTATCAATGACCTGGCTGGGATGTGCGCAGTTGTCATGTCGCTCACATCCGCCGACTTCTACAAGAGCATGACAACCCATGCCGATCACCGAATTTGGCAGGACGTGTACCACACCAAGATAGCCAATAGTACCGATGTGTACTTGAAGCTGACCGTTATTGATGACGTTTTAATTGTTTCTTTCAAGGAGCTGTGACCATGAAATGCCCATGCTGCGGTGCCGCCGAACTGATCCACGACACCCGCGATATGCCCTATACCTACAAGGGCGAATCCGCCACCATACCAGCGGTGACGGGTGACTTTTGCCCGGCCTGCGGTGAGGTGGTACTGAACCGTGAACACGGTGACCGCTACAGCGAAATGCTGGGCCAGTTTCAGCGCCAGGTAAACGCGGCCTATGTCGATCCCGCCTACATTGCCACCATGCGCAAGCGGCTCGACCTAGACCAGCGCCAGGCAGCTGAAATATTCGGTGGTGGGGTCAATGCCTTTTCTCGTTACGAAAACGGCAAGACCAAGCCTCCGCTGGCCCTCGTTAAGTTGCTCAAGGTGCTTGAGCGTCACCCTGATCTGCTCAACGAAGTTAGAGCGGCCTAACTTCGATTGGGGGCGGTCATAGTTGCGTACACCCTACCTGCTGGAGATGAAGGTCCGCAATGGAGAAGATCGTAGACCGGCACTGCAGCGGTTGCGGGTACTGGCGAAAGGCGGGTTACTGGAAGTCCACCGGGGTGCCCGTCAGCAGGCGGTCGTAGACTTCATGTTTGCCGCGGAAGCGGTCAGTCACTGTCCGGCTAGTTGCACCCGCAGAGGGCCAGAAGCAGTCGGTCACATCTCGCTTTTGCAAGTCAGGTGCGCCGCGATTGCGTCCATTCAAATTGACCGAGGGGATAAGTGATGTGGCTCAACGATCTATATTTTTACCTCATCGTAACCGCATGATTTACAACAATAAAAAGGCGTGTTCAAATTTATAGCAGGTTACACCTGCTTACTTAGTTAGGCATCACCGCGCACTTGATGATGGCCGCTCTTGAAGCAGCAGCGCAATTCCAAGAGAGATGAAGATGACTCCACTTGCCTTACTCGTGAAGCGCTGAAACCTTGCTGGCACAAGCGATTGGGCTCGCGACCGCAGGTGTCTGATTCCAAACATGAGGGAGATGTCCCACCCAACTTGGAGCACTACAAACGTTCCTCCCAGAATGAAGAACTGGAACGCAACATCTCCCACGGATGGATCCACAAACTGTGGGACGAGCGATGCATAGAACAAGATGGCTTTTGGATTCGCGGTTTCAACAATGAAACCTTGGACGGCAGCTCCGGCAGCGCTCCTGCGGCTTGGCTGCACAGGCGGCGAGGCCAGGGTCGCAGGCGTGGCCCTAAGTGCAACTAAACCAAGATAGATGAGATAAGCGCAGCCGGTGATTTGGAGGAGCATGTAGGCAGTTGGCGAAGCTGCGATCAGTTGCGAGGCGCCCAATGCAAGCGCAACTGTTATCGCAAGTCCGCCTAAGCCCATACCAATGGCGTTGAAGGCGATCTCTCCACGCGTCGCTCGTGCGCCAACGGCCACCGCGTAGGCAAACGATGGGCCAGGAATGGCGAGAACCACTAGACTCGTAATCAGAAATGAGAGGTAGAGAGTGGTATTCATGGCTCGGTACCAAGGTGGATTTGTGTGATGCCTGCGTTGCTGACTTTAGCAGCTCCAGACTCAAGGGCAGCATTGGGTCGGGAACAGCCAGCCATCGTGGCGCCCCGAAAGTCAGGTTCCAGCCCATGGCGGGTGCCCACCTTGAAGAAATGATCACCCCAAAGCTGCCCGTCCGTCCCTGGTATCCATTGGCAGCTATGAGGCAAGCAGATCGCAAACCTCTGCACCCGCTTCCAGCCTGAAAGAGACGGTCAAAAACGCAGTCCAATTCGGTGTTTTTGCTAGGTTTAGGACCAGAAAAGTGCCCTGGTTTGCACTGGAATGAGGGCGGGGTTTGGAATTGGTGGCTCTGTTCTGTGGTTACGCACAAAGTCGAACCACACCCGTCAATTGCGTATCTTGGTTGAGATTTCGCACCGTTTTTGAAGAGGAAGCATCCCAAGTTGGGTGTAAAAAGGCTGCTTTAAATGCGTGCTATCGAGATAACGATTATTACCACGCTAGATTCAATTTAGTCATAAACTCAATAAATGCAAAAGTACGAGGTAGCCAGTTTGGCAAAAACAAAGGCTCTGTCACCTTATCGTGTTGGAATTTACTCCAATGTTGATGTTTCAGAGGGGCCGTTGGGTCTCACACGCGGTCTGGATATGGCATCCTTTATCAAGTCTTCAGGGACTCGTGACCATCCGCTCTCGTCGTAGAACCGGAACCACGCCAAGTAGACAGGGAGGTACTTCGTTGCAACTCCCTTAAAGGGTTTGAACCAGCTCTTCATGCGACTGTGCAGAGCGTTAACGTTCTGGATGTGATACGGCCCCAGCTTGTGAGTCCCCCTGGGGATTTGACGGATAACAATTCCCAAGTTCTTGGCTGCGGTTTTATACGAACTTGCTGAGTCCGATACCAAGACCGTATCTTTGGACAGGAGCGGCCCCAAAGAAGAAGTAATCGAGGAAGCACTTGGTACACCAGGTAACACAGACATGAAGCTTGTGCGGGAGCCGCGGGATACGGCTGTAAGTACAGGAATCTGCTCTTTGGAGATTCCTCGCTTGCCCGCCGGCATAGCGCGCTTATGGGCTGTTCGAGGCATTCCTTTCTTGAGACCCTTAAACGACTCCCGAAAGAAGGCTTCATCGACCTCTGCCACTCCCTCTAATGCTTCGGGTTGATGCGCGCTATTTGGCGGCATCAGTCGGTGTCGCCAACGAAACACCACATTGCGGTGCAGTCCGAGTTGCTCAGCAGTCTCTCGCACGCTCAAACCGACCTTCATGCACTGGGCGTACTCCAGCAGCAGACTTTTATGCCAGAGGCCGTTTAACGGGGAACCCGTGAGCCCGGTGAAGCTCTTGAAGCACTTCTTGCACCGGTATCGCTGCTCCCCGGACGCAGTAGTCCCCCACCGCTGGAACGCATTACCTTGGCAGTGAGGGCATTGCCCCTCACGTTCCACATGCGCAGTTACGAGCTCCCGCACGGCAGTTTGCTGGGCGAGCTTGCTTACGGTCTCGTCCAGTTGACGCAATTGATGGGGGCTGAGGGACTCTAAGGACTCCACCAACCGCTGGAAATCTCGGCGGCGCATAGCGCCAAAGTGTACTCACCAACACGATAAGGTGACAGAGCCAAAACAAATGGCCCAGAAATCGATGGATTTCCGGGAACGGCTGAGCTTGCCGCCCTGCGCGCTTGGTACTCAGGAATGTCCACCCGGGATGCTGTTGACCAGTATCTGGGTGACCAACGGCTTTCGGGGCAGTCTTCACGATCTCAAATAGGGAACATCCGCAGGAAGCTGGCGACCCTTGCAAGGCTTCGTAGACGCGAGGATCTTGCCAGTGCCTTTGAGCATTCCGAACAGAAACGCATCCAGCACAGCCGCGCGGCTGTTGCCGCCATTGAACTGCTGCGCACCATTACCCCGCCAGCGCCGCAAATCACCGACGATATCGGTTTGTGGCTGTCTGAGCGCTCGGTGCGGTCCTTGAAAGCCCATGGCATCGACACCCTGGCCGACCTAACTGTGCGCGTACCGCGCCGGCGGCGCTGGTGGGTGGCTGTACCTGGGCTGGGAGTGACTGGTGCCCGGCAGATTGAGGCCTTCTTTTCCCAGCACCCGCAGCTTGTTGAGCGCGCTCGTGCCCTGATCGTTCGCAATGCCCAGCAGGAAGTGCAGCCCTGGGAGATGCTCGTGGTGCCCGGTGAGGTGGATGGTTCCCGTGGGACCTTTCGTGCGCCACCTGAGAGTTGCACGCTGAATTCTGCCAATGACTACGAAGCTGTCCAGGCTTGGCTGTCCTTGCACGAGGCGGCCGCCACCCAGCGTGCTTACAGAAAAGAGGCCGAGCGACTGATCCTGTGGGCCATCGTCGAACGCGGCAAAGCACTATCTTCCCTGAACACGGAAGACGCCATTGCTTACCGGGCGTTTCTGCGGCACCCGACACCGGCCAGGCGGTGGATTGGCCCACCCCAGGCGCGAACATCACCGGACTGGAAACCCTTTGTGGGCGGTTTGGCACCCCGCTCTGTGGCTTATGCCTTGGCGGTCCTTGGTGCCATGTTTCGCTGGCTCATGGAGCAGCGCTATGTGTTGGCCAACCCATTCTCTGGGGTCAAAGTGCGTGGTGCTTCGCACGCGGCACCTATGGATACGGGGCGGGTGTTCTCTGAAGGGGAATGGGCCATCATCCGTGCGGTGGCCGACGGGCTGGAATGGACCTATGGTTGGCAGGTACCGGCGGCGCAGCGTTTGCGCTTTGTGCTGGACTTTGCATATGCCACGGGACTGCGGGTCAGCGAGCTGGTCGGCGCCAAACTGGGACAAATCGAAGTCGATTCGCATGGCGACCACTGGATCAAATTGGTTGGAAAGGGCAGCAAGTCGGGCAAAGTTGCACTGCCGCCGCTGGTGCGCTCCGCGTTGGACCACTCGCTGATGCAACGGGGTTTGCCCATTACGCCAGCGCATTGGAAGCCTTCCACCCCCTTGATTGCCGACCTGGGCGACCCAGACGGAAAATCGGGCATCACCGCCACCAGGGTCTGGAGCCTTATGAAACGATTCTTCACCACGGTAGCGACTGCAATCGAAAAGGAGGCACCTGCCACTGCGGAAAAGCTGCGCAAAGCCAGTCCGCATTGGATGAGGCACACGCACGCCACGCATGCTTTGGCGCGCGGTGCCGAACTGACCACCGTGCGCGACAATTTGCGCCACGCGTCGGTGGCCACAACGTCGATCTACCTGCACACCGATGAGGTCAAACGGGCTAGGCAGATGGGTGATGCGTTTGGGGCGCGGTCATAAAGGGATGGGCAGGATAGCGCGTTCTTTTAGCTCTGCTTTATTCCATTGACGGAATATTCCATGGAGGCTATACTTGTCGCATGATTTGGGATGTTGAGTACACAGACGAATTCGGCGAGTGGTGGAACGGTCTGTCTGAAGATGAACAAGAGTCTCTGGATGCATCCGTGCGCTTGCTGGAGGATCGAGGCCCGAATTTGGGGTTTCCTCACAGCAGCGGGATTAACGGATCGAAACACAGCCATATGCGTGAATTGCGCACGCAGCACGATGGGCGACCGTATCGAACTCTATATGCGTTTGACCCTAGACGGTCGGCCATCCTGCTGATCGGAGGCGATAAGACTGGGGACGACCGGTGGTATGACGTACACATCCCGATTGCGGACGGACTCTACGATGAACACATAGAGCAACTTCGGAAGGAAGGACTGATAAATGGCAAACAAATTCTCTGACTTGCGCTCGCGCATGGCGCCCCAGGCCCAAGCGAGGGCAGCGGTTAAGGCACAAGCGATGCTTGCCGAAATGCCACTCAACGAATTACGGCAAGCCCGTGGCCTGTCCCAAAAGATGCTGGCCGAGGTGTTGCACGTCCAGCAGCCATCTATCGCCAAAATGGAAAAACGCACGGACATGTATCTATCAACGCTGCGCAGTCACATTGAAGCGATGGGTGGGCAGTTGGACGTGATTGCGCGCTTTCCGGATGGCGCGGTCAAAATAAGCAACTTTGGTGACCTTGGGTCCGCTGCGGTAGCGTGACTTTTCCGGGTGCCACGTCCTGCCCCCCAATTTGCTAGATGGGGTTCCACGCCCAAACCGGCGGAAATTTCAGACGGCTGCCAAAACAGGATGAATTTGAGTGATGCATGTGGGCATGCGTAGTTAACGCGGCACGGTGATTGCCCCCGACTGGATGCCTTGGGCAATATGCGCCAACAGTTGGACAAAGCGATCAAGCTCCGGGTGCGCCTCGCACAGGACGTTCATCTCTTCTTTCTGCGCCGACTGCATCAATTGTTGAAACAGCTCCATATAGGGGGCCATCTGGGCCAACAACTCCAACTGGTTGCCATTGTCGGTGCGTTCAAACTCACGCATTTTGGCATCCAGCAATTGGGCGATGGCCAGGCGCTCGTCGCGATTCTTGTCTTGCGGTGCCTGGGCACCTCTAGGCGTTAACTCCAAGGGGTCTTTTCGGGGGTCCAGACAGTCCACATGGTCACGGCACACCCAGGTCAGCAAAGCGTCGGGGTCCTGCGTCTGTTTCTGGATGACCTTGACCGCTTTTTGGTACTGCAAATCGTTGGTACGGGAGTTTTGCAGACGGGGCCAATGCTCACGCAAGCCAGCCAAGCGGTCGGCCTCAAACTCCGCGCGAAAGGCTGTCACCGTCGCATCGGGTGCAAGGGCCAAGAAAAAATACTGCTTGCTGGCCAGCATATGGGACAACACCTGCTTGACCAAGGGGTTGTTGGGATTGAGCAGCACGCTGTAGGTGGCAAAACCATAGAACTCAAAGAAGAGCTGAACTACTTCAAAGTCTGCATTGCCCACCAGGGTGTGGCCGAAATTGAAGCCCAAGGCCATGGCTTCCTTCGGCATGGCCTTGGGTGGACGCAGTGCCAACAGGCCCATCGGCTCTTGGCGCTCCTCCACCATGCCCAATGCAAAGCAGGGTGCCTTGGCCGCCCAAAGGTCTTCGGCAAACTGACGGTGAAGCGTTAACCTTGGCAGTAGATGCTGGACATTCATAGGCGCGGTATGTAGGTAGCTCGGACGAATTGCGGACGCAGTTTAAGCCAAGTTAATTTCCGCCATTGGTGACTCGATTGGGAGGCCACATTGTCCATTGTTGCCATAAAAACCAAGGGTAAACCCTTGCACCTTACCGTTACTATTTGCACCTAAACCGAGATTACCCCTTATGGGCTGTTCGAGGCATTCCTTTCTTGAGACCCTTAAACGACTCCCGAAAGAAGGCTTCATCGACCTCTGCCACTCCCTCTAATGCTTCGGGTTGATGCGCGCTATTTGGCGGCATCAGTCGGTGTCGCCAACGAAACACCACATTGCGGTGCAGTCCGAGTTGCTCAGCAGTCTCTCGCACGCTCAAACCGACCTTCATGCACTGGGCGTACTCCAGCAGCAGACTTTTATGCCAGAGGCCGTTTAACGGGGAACCCGTGAGCCCGGTGAAGCTCTTGAAGCACTTCTTGCACCGGTATCGCTGCTCCCCGGACGCAGTAGTCCCCCACCGCTGGAACGCATTACCTTGGCAGTGAGGGCATTGCCCCTCACGTTCCACATGCGCAGTTACGAGCTCCCGCACGGCAGTTTGCTGGGCGAGCTTGCTTACGGTCTCGTCCAGTTGACGCAATTGATGGGGGCTGAGGGACTCTAAGGACTCCACCAACCGCTGGAAATCTCGGCGGCGCATAGCGCCAAAGTGTACTGCTAATTCTGATGTGCCTGAAACCACTGAAGAATTCTTTTCAAAAGAGTCACCATCCCGCTGACGAATCGCCATTTAGATTGGTCTAGTCTTGAAGCGCATTCAATACAGTACGTCAAAGCGCCACGACCGCCTGCGCAAGCCACAACTCTCGTTTGGCCCGAATAGACGGCGGTCCGAAGTCCACGAGTAGGCCCTTCACAATCCGCGTCTGGCATAGCGGCATGCTCCATATTCTGATTCAGACGATCCGCTGTAACCTGTCTTGATGACTAAAAGGGGAGCAGAGTACGGAACCGCCTGGGACGCACACCACCATCTGGTTTAGACAAGCCAGCTCGTCAGTTACAGGACAATCTATCTTTCATATCCGTCGCATCTGAAGCAATTTGAGTTACTCAGTAATGCCTGATAGCTAGGTCAGTGAGCGTGAAGGGCACGACAACCGCACCTCTTCAATCCTTAATCACAGCCGTTGTTGAGATGGCAGTGAGCGTAGCAACGGGTCTGGAAGGTTGCATCGCAGAGTCCTCACCGATATGTTGGGAGGTGCCATAGGAGCATTTGAAATGAACCGAATTACCAATGTGCTGGCCTGCGAATAGGTTTCTTTTTGGTAGGGACAACATCGGGCAGCAATGCGGCTTGAAGATGCTCATCCGAGATGGACTCGATGGTCCAATCTGCTCGAGCCGCCAATGAACCACTTCGCCTTCTTTGGGGTTGATTAGCAGCAATGACTGGATGGCGTGGCATGACAACGCCGATCATGATGCTCGGAAAATCCTGTCGCACTGCTTCCAGTAGGGGCTCAGTGTCACTGTCGTTGGAAACCAGAATCACACGGTCGACCAATCCCTTGGCAACATCGCGGTACATGCCGAGAGCGATATTCACATCCGTCTGCTTCTCTTCGATTTTCCAAACCCTGGTGCGCACATTTCGATCGTAGGCTGCGCTCTCTACGAAGGTGGGCAACAGTGTTCCTTTGTCATCCGTGGAATGCGTACCGTAGGTGATACCGAACCGGTCACCATGTCGATGCTGAAGTGCCCGGTGATAGGCACCCTGTGCTTGTACGGAAGCTTCGCAATGGGTGGAAAAGCGAGCAGCTGCGAAGGCGGTGAACAAGTTGACACGCGTTAAGACCTCGTTTTGGTCCCGGCGCTTCAACAAGTGTTCAAAAAAAGTGACGAGGTCAAGCCACTTGAATGTGGTTCCGCGGAGGCGTCCGTAATACAGGTTGTAGCCATCGACATACACCCCAGTACGTCGAGGGGAGGCGTTCTTTTGCTCCACTTTTGCGCTTGTCTCCAGATGTGAAAAAGCCGCCCACAGGGAGCGGCTTTTTCGTCCCAGGAGGGAGCCAACTGAATGACACCTCTAAGGATGAGTAGTGAGTCGATTATCTCAAAAATATTTACGTTGTCAACAAATGTGGACTCCATGCGGTCGTGCTTCCATGACCCATAGGACTATAGATCCCCACATTGATGACCCACGGCTGGATTGATTTACGCACTTATCCATGGGGAAAGTACACAGGTCTGTTGATAACCCATCTGAACGTAGCCCAGATCGTTAAAGCATGCGGCCTTCGAGACGTTGCTTAAACTTTTAGCATCGTCAACGTGATCGAAAGATCCCAAGGTTTCAGGTCCTTTGGCTGATCTTTTTCTGCATCCAGCCGATCTCCAGAATCTTCATGATCTCCGCCACCTGATATGCGTTTTTCGGGTCCTGTGACTGGACCCAATCTGCAAGTTCATACCGTTTTTCTCTGGCGTCCCAAGCGGACATCAGCACCTTTGTCCAAAACTCATCTTGCGCCGCACCTCTGCGTTGGATGTTTTGCTGCACATGCTTGATGGTGGTAACAAGGTCACGGGGCCATCCCGCCCGTGGCATCCATTCATGAAACAGGTGGACTTCGTGGATGCGCAGTTGCAATTCGTCGTCCCTGCAAAATTCACTTCAAGCCACCCCCCAGCGCCGATCTGAGCCTTGCAGTCGGTTGAGGCCGATGATTTTGGCCAATTTCTCAAACAAGCCCGTCAAACCGCTCACCTGCAGCAGGCACAACAAAAGGCCCAGGCCTTTCCGGGCGATCATCCGCAGCAGCCAGCGGATGTTGTAGCCCGCCGCGCACAGCACCGCGTGCAGTGCATCGCCTGCTGAGCCTTTGAGGTGGCAGCGGTCCATGCGGTGATCCGCTTTGAGGTGCCCGATGATCGGCTCGATCGCTTGGCGCCGTTTGAGCAGTCTGCGCTCTTCATCGGTCAACCGCTTGTCCTTGCCCCGGTGTTTGATCTCAATGTCCGGGTTGTCTTTGTCCACACCCCGGTAGCCCAAGTCTGCGTACACCACCTCGGGCTTGACCCCCAAGCCTTGCATCAGGATAGCGCTTTGCTCGATCTGCTCGTGCATGGTGTGCCCGTCATACGGGTTACCGGGAAAGCTCCTGGCTCCCACGATCAAATTGCCCTTGAGCGTCATGGCCAGACCCACCTTCACGCCGAACTCGTACGGATTGCGGCTCTTGCCTTTTGAGATGCACTCCACCTCGGGCGCATGCCAGCTGTAGAGCTTGGCGCGGTTGTCCACTGCCTTGCGACTGCCGGTCTGCGTGACCAAGCGTTTGGCCTTGTCCAAGGTCTGGCCCAAGGTCTCTTGTATGGCTTGGCTGAGCGTGGTCATCTTGCGAGCCACCTCGCGCTGCAGCCGTCCAACGATGGTGCGCTGGCGTTTGATGGCTTTGCGCATGCGCTTGAACTGGCGGGCATGGGCATAGCGCCCAGCCTTGTAGCCCAGCAGTTGGCCTTCTTTGGCGTAGGTCTGTTTGAGCTCGATGCCATTGGCTTTGGCCAACTCGACCACCTTGGATCGGGCGGTCTCCAGCAGCTTGCTGTCGGTGGGATGTGCCACAGCTTTTTCTTGCACCGTGGAGTCCACGATCATGCGGGTCAATTCTTTCTTGGCAATCAGCTTGAGGGTGACCGCCACTTCCATGGTGCGGGCCAGCAGTTCTTCCACGCCTTCTTCGCCCAGAGCTTTACGAAAGCGCCCCAGTTGTGTCGGGTCGCACGGCCACTGGTGTTCAAAGTATTCGTTGCCAGAAAAGTACTGCCAAGTGGGGGTCTCACCCCAGCGCTGGATCACGTCCTCGTCGCTCTCATTGAACGCATGCTTGAGGTACAGCAAGGCAACCATTAACCGGGTGGGCAGACGGGGACGGCCGGCATTGGAGACGCCGCCACCGGCAACGGCCGAGACCGGACCAAACAAGTCCAAGTCTTCTATCTTCTTGCCAGACTTGACCTGGCGTGCCCAGCGCTGGACGAGGGAGGCTTCGATCTCTTGCCAAGGCATGCGGTTAGCAAGCACCGCCAGAGGGTGGCGCAAATCGATCATCTGATCCAGGCGGTTGCGGAAAAAGTCATCGGTCATGGCGCTGCTTTCAAAAACTCCCAGAAAACAGACTCCATTGAATATCTATTTGAGAGTTCTGACCATCCGGAATCACCCCAGATCACAAGCGTTCATGCGGGTTGCAGGGGTTTTGCAGGGACAACTCCTTAGGTGTTATTCAGTGCGGACTAGGTAGTCGGCCCCGCAAAAACTCCTCAACCCCAACACCCTCAAACCGATGGAGCGAAACAACTTACGAAAACAGGCTGACAATCCAAAATAAATGCGAAAACTAGCCTGAAAACCGTTGTTGTCGCTCAGTTCTTATGCGAGAGAACCCAACAATCTCCCCAACAGTCCGCCAGCCGTCTTTATCGAGCACCTAGTGAAATTCCGGATCTCGCGGTTGTAATAATTCCCGCAAACGGGAGGCCCTGGATCGAACCGTGCCAATAGGCACGTTCAGAAAATCTGCAGTTTGCTGATAAGTCAAATCGTATACGAATATCGACTCAAACGTCATTCTAAGGGATGGTGACATTGTTTCGACCTCTGCCTGAACCTGGCGCAAGCGCTCAGTTGCAATTAAATTATCCATAAAACTCATATCAACATGCTGCAGCTCAATATCTTCTTCATCCATTTGCACCTCTCTTCCGCAGAATCGGCTCGTGGACATGCTTGCCCTATGACTTCGCCCCAAGTTGGCGGCAACACCAAATATCCAAGTTTCAGGATTCGATCTGCCCTCATATCGTGAAGCAGACTTGATCACCTCGACAAAGACATCCTGAACAAGATCTTCCACAAGGAATGGGTCCCGTTCGAAGCGCCGTAAGAATCGCTGTAACTTCGAATACTTAGTAATCGCAATATTGACAATCGCATCAACATTAACTTCCTGACCTGTAACGAAAGTATCATCGTTTTTCATTTTACACCTCTCCGCGGTGAGCATGTAGTAGAGATACCTTGACGCTACCAAGCACAAGCGTGGCGAAGATGGCGAGATCGAGCGTGAGTAGAGGTCATTGCAAATCCTTTATTGAGTACGTCAGACGAATTTGATTTCAGTGAGCGTTGGCAACTGTCGATTAATAAATTCACTTTGATCAGTAGCTTTACTAAGTGACACTGTGAATTCATCCAAGACGAATGGTGGCGCCGCAGGAACCGAATCAAGCTGTTTAATTTGCTCCATTGCCGGGCGAGTCGATTGCATGAGCAAATTACACAAAGATTGGCGTTATCGACGAGATAAAATAACAAAGCCAAGCCGTTCGGTTTCCCTTGGGTAAAAAGTTGGTGAATACGTTCACTCGCGCAGGCTTCAGCAAATTCACGACTAGTTATGTGTGTCGGACTCTCCGACCTTGGTGAAAGGCGGGTAATGCCCGACTTGGAGGCTGTGCTCAACACCCCGTCTTCAAGGCGCAAAGCAAGAATTTGGCTAGGCTCGTTTCGCCCAAGGATGAGCTCTGGTCGTGTTGTGTTAACTGTTCTAGACATATTTACTTGGTAAATAGCAAGACATATTTTTCTGATCTGTGTCTTTTTCAAACAATTTATGAAATTGCTGCAATCATTAAATTGGTTAATCGACTCGAGGCATTGATATACGTTACTTTGTTAGTTAGTAACGAATTTGATTTTTTCGGCTTTAGCCGAAAGGGGGTGTGTGAGTCTTTAACTCTGGCGGCAATCCACCCCCTAGTCCAGACTTGTTGCTGCATCCTTAATGTAGTAACTTGTTCATCTACTTGATATGAGTAGTCTTTCTTCGCAGCACTAACGCTCTCAACTGAGAGCGAAGGCTTTGGGAGATACTGCCATTTAGTTATTTCAAGGCTTGAACTACTACTTCCCAAGCTGGCACGCTGTGCTGTCGGTGCTAGGCGTCGAGATAATGATTCAATAATCAGTGTCTGATGATTTTCGGCATGTACTATAGATGCACCAAGAATCCACAAAACTGTTACGGAACATTTCATATAGGCTCCTAAACTTTGTTTGATATTGTTTCATTCATACCGTCTCATTCCTTTCATATCCTTGCGGTATGCTATTTAAGGTGTGCTTCAAAATTGCGGGTTTCGGCTAACACAGACGTGATCGTTTCTCCGTAAGGATTTCGAGATTTATCGTTCGGCACGATGGAGTGGCGGCAGGCTCGTCGACCTGCAACGGGTCAGCCTTGCTGAGGCATCAGGGGGCCAAAACCCAGCATCGTCAGCCAATGCGGGTGCTCCTCACCCGTCAAGAGCTGGCGAGTACTTTTGCAAATCGGCTTAGGCACACGGCTACGCAGGAACGTGCGGTATTTGAGGAAGAACTTAAGTAGTCGTCCCTGCAAAATTCACTTCAAGCCACCCCCCAGCGCCGATCTGAGCCTTGCAGTCGGTTGAGGCCGATGATTTTGGCCAATTTCTCAAACAAGCCCGTCAAACCGCTCACCTGCAGCAGGCACAACAAAAGGCCCAGGCCTTTCCGGGCGATCATCCGCAGCAGCCAGCGGATGTTGTAGCCCGCCGCGCACAGCACCGCGTGCAGTGCATCGCCTGCTGAGCCTTTGAGGTGGCAGCGGTCCATGCGGTGATCCGCTTTGAGGTGCCCGATGATCGGCTCGATCGCTTGGCGCCGTTTGAGCAGTCTGCGCTCTTCATCGGTCAACCGCTTGTCCTTGCCCCGGTGTTTGATCTCAATGTCCGGGTTGTCTTTGTCCACACCCCGGTAGCCCAAGTCTGCGTACACCACCTCGGGCTTGACCCCCAAGCCTTGCATCAGGATAGCGCTTTGCTCGATCTGCTCGTGCATGGTGTGCCCGTCATACGGGTTACCGGGAAAGCTCCTGGCTCCCACGATCAAATTGCCCTTGAGCGTCATGGCCAGACCCACCTTCACGCCGAACTCGTACGGATTGCGGCTCTTGCCTTTTGAGATGCACTCCACCTCGGGCGCATGCCAGCTGTAGAGCTTGGCGCGGTTGTCCACTGCCTTGCGACTGCCGGTCTGCGTGACCAAGCGTTTGGCCTTGTCCAAGGTCTGGCCCAAGGTCTCTTGTATGGCTTGGCTGAGCGTGGTCATCTTGCGAGCCACCTCGCGCTGCAGCCGTCCAACGATGGTGCGCTGGCGTTTGATGGCTTTGCGCATGCGCTTGAACTGGCGGGCATGGGCATAGCGCCCAGCCTTGTAGCCCAGCAGTTGGCCTTCTTTGGCGTAGGTCTGTTTGAGCTCGATGCCATTGGCTTTGGCCAACTCGACCACCTTGGATCGGGCGGTCTCCAGCAGCTTGCTGTCGGTGGGATGTGCCACAGCTTTTTCTTGCACCGTGGAGTCCACGATCATGCGGGTCAATTCTTTCTTGGCAATCAGCTTGAGGGTGACCGCCACTTCCATGGTGCGGGCCAGCAGTTCTTCCACGCCTTCTTCGCCCAGAGCTTTACGAAAGCGCCCCAGTTGTGTCGGGTCGCACGGCCACTGGTGTTCAAAGTATTCGTTGCCAGAAAAGTACTGCCAAGTGGGGGTCTCACCCCAGCGCTGGATCACGTCCTCGTCGCTCTCATTGAACGCATGCTTGAGGTACAGCAAGGCAACCATTAACCGGGTGCGTATTTCGGCGAAGATGAACGGCGATTCCGGGATCGTGAACATGGATTCCGGCCAATATGAACGCAGCGGCAGTGAGGAACTGATATTGCGCTCTTTTATTTTAGGCCGAGGTGGTTTTTCGGCAGAGTGACTCCTTGTCAGGTTGGTTGATTGGGGCTTTTCTTAATCAACCCGCCGCGGACTCAGCGTTGGCGGTTTTGCCTTTTCCGGGTGCAGGTTTCTTTCGCAACGACTCACCCGTGATCGTGAAGCGATGATGGTTCTCCATTAACCGGTCCAGCATCGCATCGGCCACTGTCGGGTCACCAATCCACTCGTGCCAATGCTCAATGGGCAACTGACTGGTAATGATCGTGGCCCGACTTGATGTCCTGTCATCAATGATCTCCAGCAAGTCCGCCCGGCTCTGGCTGTCCAGCGCAGCCATGCCCCAGTCATCGAGCAGCAGGACATCGGTTTTGCGGATCTGATCGAGCCACTTGCCAAACGTGCCGTTGGCATGGCGGATACGCAATTCCTCCCCCAGTCGTGGCACCCGCTGGTAGTGGGCACTGAAGCCCCGCCGGCACGCATGTTGGGCCAACGCACAGGCCAGCCAGGATTTACCCGCCCCGGTCGGCCCCGTAATCAGCACAGCATGTCCGCTTTGCACCCACCCGCCCAGGGCCAGACTCATCACTGCACTGCGTTGAATGCCGCGCCCGGCGCGGCTGTCAATGTCTTCGATAGCCGCTTGCGGATACTTCAGCCTAGCCTGTTTCAACAGGCGGGTTTGGCGCTTGTCATTGCGCCAGTGCACCTCCCTGTCTACCAATAGCGCCAACCGCTCTTCAAAGCTCATGGCCGCCACGCCTGCTTGACTGAGCTGCTCCTGCAGCCCCGTGGCCAAGCCCTCCAGCCTCAATTCACGCAGTTGGGCTAATGTCGTATTCATCATCATGGGGGTCTCTCCATTCGTCTCTATTGGTAATAGCCAGGCCCGCGCACGTGAGCATGTGCCGGGCTGCTCCACTCGGGGGCCTCGGTCTTAAGCAACTGATCCCCGCGGTTGACCAGGATGTCGCGGATATGGCTGTATTTGCAGGTGCCCAACTGCAGCGCCATCAAGCTCGCCGCTTCCAGCCTGGCATGGCCGTATCGGCGCCCCAGGGAGAGCAAACCCAAGCAGGCCCGGTAGGCATGTTCAGGGTGGCGCTGGCGCTCCAGCATCTTGCTCACTACCCCGGCCGTGGCCACGCCGATTTGCTCGCCCCAGGCCAGAAGCCGCTCCGGACTCCACTGTGCATGCGCCCGGTGTGCCTCTGGCATGTGTTCATCCGTCGTGGTGAAGCCGCCCCGGCGAGCGCTTCTGAGGTGGCTGCACACCCGCTGGCCCCGGTTCAGAATCTCCAGTGTGGTGCGGGTCACCCGCAGCTCCAGCGTCTGGCCCACCAGTGCATGTGGAACGCTATAGCGGTGGCCTTCAAACTCGACGTGATAGTCAATGTGTACTTTGACCGTCTTGAATACCGCAAGCTCAAACGGTTCAGGCGGCAGGGCCATCAATGCTGGCACATCCAGGGCGGTAAACGCGCTTGCCCGGCATCCGGGTAGCTTCTGAAACGGTTTGTTGTTCAGATACTCCAGCAAAGGGGCAATGGCTGCGTTGACCTCAGTGACGCTAAGAAACGATTGATGCCGCAGTCGCGCCAATATCCAGCGCTCAACAATCTGGACCGTGGACTCGACTTTGGCCTTGTCCTGCGGGTGGTAGGCACGCGCAGGTAGTACGCTGCAGCCGTAATGGCATGCAAAGTCCAGCACGGTGTCAGTAGCTCGGGGCTCGTAACGGCTGACCTGCGCAATCACTGCGCGCGGGTTGTCCGGCACGATTAGCTGCGGCACTCCACCATAGAAGGTCAGCGCCTTGACACACCCCTCCAGCCAATCTGCCGTGGTCTGTGCAGGTGTCGCCCACGCGAAGGCGTAACCTGAGGCGCCCAAGGCGGCCACGAAGATATTGGCTTTACCACCCTCGGCCAGCACAATGGTCGGGCCAGCGTAGTCAATGAACAGTTTTTCTCCGGCGCGATGCACTTGGCGCATTGAGCGCTTCAGTGTCTTGGCAAACCGGCGGTAGTGCTCGCAGAATTGGGTGTACTGGTAAGGCCTGACCTGGGTGTCTTCGGCCCACTTGGCGCAGTATTCTTGCCACAGCAGCATCAACGTAACGCCTTTGCCGCGCAGCTCCAAGTGCACCCGTGCGTAGTCAGGCGCAACAAAGACAACGGGCTCACTTTGCTGGCCCCGCAATTTGCGGTGTAACTCTCCCTCATCCAAGGTTTCTATGGCACTCCAATCCAGTCCTGCTGCAAGAGCCTGACGGATGTATTTGGAGATGACGCCTTTGGACAGTCCCAGGGCTTGGGATATCTGATCGTAGGGTAGCCTGCACTCCAGGCTCAATCTCAATGTTTCTTTAACTTTGCGCATCGCGATCTTTCGGGCGGGCATCCGGCCTCCTGTCAAAAATCAGGCAGCCTACCCGCCAGGGTGGTCTCATTTGCGCAACTTCAGTCCCCACTTCTATGCAGGCATACGCCTGCGCCACATTCGCTGTTCACGACTCCGAAATCAACGTTCACGATGCCGAAATCCTTAGCTGCAAGCTATCAAAACGCCCGTTCACGTTGCCCGAAATGGCTGTTCACGTTCGTCCGAAATACCCAATCTGTGTTTGCCGCCGGTTGATGAAAACAAACATGTGTCCGGCCAGCACATCCACTTCAAACCCCTGGCGTGCCAGAGCGTACAAGCCGTCGTAGGACTGGCGCATATCGGCAGCTTGGCCATACAGGAACACGCGAATGCGGCCCTCGGGAAAGAACATTACCGGCGTACCAGATGCAAACTCATGCCCGAGCCGAGTTCGATGCGTAACCCCATGGCTCCATTGCCGCTGCCGTGCACTCCAGCAAGGTCGCCCAGATCAACGAACGCCGCCTTCGGCACGGTGGTGGGGGCTACCTTGTTCGTTCGCAGCGGGGACGCGATTCCCCTCTGTTTATTCCTAAGCGTGCGTCGGCGAGCAAGGCTGCTGCGACTGATGCCTTCGCGGCTGCAAAATTTATCTAGTCGTCCCTGCAAAATTCACTTCAAGCCACCCCCCAGCGCCGATCTGAGCCTTGCAGTCGGTTGAGGCCGATGATTTTGGCCAATTTCTCAAACAAGCCCGTCAAACCGCTCACCTGCAGCAGGCACAACAAAAGGCCCAGGCCTTTCCGGGCGATCATCCGCAGCAGCCAGCGGATGTTGTAGCCCGCCGCGCACAGCACCGCGTGCAGTGCATCGCCTGCTGAGCCTTTGAGGTGGCAGCGGTCCATGCGGTGATCCGCTTTGAGGTGCCCGATGATCGGCTCGATCGCTTGGCGCCGTTTGAGCAGTCTGCGCTCTTCATCGGTCAACCGCTTGTCCTTGCCCCGGTGTTTGATCTCAATGTCCGGGTTGTCTTTGTCCACACCCCGGTAGCCCAAGTCTGCGTACACCACCTCGGGCTTGACCCCCAAGCCTTGCATCAGGATAGCGCTTTGCTCGATCTGCTCGTGCATGGTGTGCCCGTCATACGGGTTACCGGGAAAGCTCCTGGCTCCCACGATCAAATTGCCCTTGAGCGTCATGGCCAGACCCACCTTCACGCCGAACTCGTACGGATTGCGGCTCTTGCCTTTTGAGATGCACTCCACCTCGGGCGCATGCCAGCTGTAGAGCTTGGCGCGGTTGTCCACTGCCTTGCGACTGCCGGTCTGCGTGACCAAGCGTTTGGCCTTGTCCAAGGTCTGGCCCAAGGTCTCTTGTATGGCTTGGCTGAGCGTGGTCATCTTGCGAGCCACCTCGCGCTGCAGCCGTCCAACGATGGTGCGCTGGCGTTTGATGGCTTTGCGCATGCGCTTGAACTGGCGGGCATGGGCATAGCGCCCAGCCTTGTAGCCCAGCAGTTGGCCTTCTTTGGCGTAGGTCTGTTTGAGCTCGATGCCATTGGCTTTGGCCAACTCGACCACCTTGGATCGGGCGGTCTCCAGCAGCTTGCTGTCGGTGGGATGTGCCACAGCTTTTTCTTGCACCGTGGAGTCCACGATCATGCGGGTCAATTCTTTCTTGGCAATCAGCTTGAGGGTGACCGCCACTTCCATGGTGCGGGCCAGCAGTTCTTCCACGCCTTCTTCGCCCAGAGCTTTACGAAAGCGCCCCAGTTGTGTCGGGTCGCACGGCCACTGGTGTTCAAAGTATTCGTTGCCAGAAAAGTACTGCCAAGTGGGGGTCTCACCCCAGCGCTGGATCACGTCCTCGTCGCTCTCATTGAACGCATGCTTGAGGTACAGCAAGGCAACCATTAACCGGGTGGGCAGACGGGGACGGCCGGCATTGGAGACGCCGCCACCGGCAACGGCCGAGACCGGACCAAACAAGTCCAAGTCTTCTATCTTCTTGCCAGACTTGACCTGGCGTGCCCAGCGCTGGACGAGGGAGGCTTCGATCTCTTGCCAAGGCATGCGGTTAGCAAGCACCGCCAGAGGGTGGCGCAAATCGATCATCTGATCCAGGCGGTTGCGGAAAAAGTCATCGGTCATGGCGCTGCTTTCAAAAACTCCCAGAAAACAGACTCCATTGAATATCTATTTGAGAGTTCTGACCATCCGGAATCACCCCAGATCACAAGCGTTCATGCGGGTTGCAGGGGTTTTGCAGGGACAACTATCTATCGTCAATCCAGCGCGGTCAAAACGATCCAGTACCTCAGCCCAAGTCTGTTCACTCAACACTGCACGCCTGAGCACGCTCTGCGTCTCTTCCATATCCGACCCCGTCCTGTTTGTTGATCAGGGCGCATTCTTTGGTACCTGCAATCAGTTCGCAAGAACGCCGGACAGTGACCGGTTACCTGGCAGGTTCAGCTTCATTCACCTGGGTCTATGACTATGGCGACTTCTGGGCCCATAAGGTCAAACTGGAGCGCATCGTGGATCTGGGTGTGCCACTGGAAACGGCAATGTGCATCACCGGTGCAAACGCCTGCCCACCAGAGGACATTGGCGGTGCACCAGGCTATGAAGAATTCCTGGAAGCCATCCGTGACCCACAGCACCCGGAACACCAGTCCATGATGGATCACTGTGGTGGGAAATTCGATCCCCGTGAGTTTGACCCGATGCAAGCTCAGGAACGCCTGGACGTCATCAGCATCTGATTGCCGGCGCCGTCAAGTACGGTAGTCACCGAGCTATTACACATCAAGCGTTGGACGGCCAAGAGAAAGACGGCCCTGGTCCTGGGCCCCATTCAAGGTAAGGCCACAATTTCAGAGGCCACGCGGGCCTACGACCTCAACCCATCTGAGGTTGAACAGTGGGTCGATGAAGACAAGCGCGGCATGGAGAACGCTCTGCGCAGCAAGCCACAGGGATTTGGCATGCTATACGCCGGCGACTGTTATCAGAAACAGCCTTTGGGCAAGACTGTTCTTGGACAGGTGTACTGCCAACTTAACCCGGATCTGCCCACGAGGGGTGACGAGCTACTGCAAACACCCTTCAGAAACCCTTTGGCATAGGTCAGCAAGTCAGCTCGATGACATTAACTTGTTACCGGACGCTTATCCGCCCCCAGCAATTTAACAGTGAGTGCATCCAAGTAGCCACATAGTCGTTCGGCATTTAATTGCTTTTCAAAACGTACGACTCGCATAGGTATGTGGCTATGTTTCTTAAACTGTTCGAGGGAAAGGGACGTCAGACCAATTACATCGGGGCCTTTCATTCCAAATTCATCTTCAATTGCCTGCGCTAACCTAAACCCATCAACCAGTTCTGAGTCAATATTCATGACTAACAGATCAGGCTGAAAAGCAAGGATCAAATCGATCGCTTGTGTTGCAGGATTCACAATGGCAAGCTCAACACAATGACCCATACGCCTCAAAATGGCTTTAAACGATGCTATTTGCACATGATCGTCTTCAAGCAAGAGGATGCGTAGAGTTAGTCTGCCGGTAACGCCTGCTAAACCTTTTTTGCGTGAGTCAAGCAGTTGTTCCACACTGCTACGAAAGATCCTGCGGTGACCACCAGGGGTAATCCATCCAGCCAACTCACCTTTAGTGGCCATCTTCTGAACAGAGGTGGTTGACAAACCTAAAATAATTGCTGCCTGTTGAGTCGTTAATACGTCGCGTTTTTCGGTCATAGCACAAGCTTTGGAGATTAGTGTAAAACAGCCTGTCAGGAGACACTGTTGATTCACAGATCACTTTTGCTGCATGTAATTTAATGAAATATCTTTAAAAAAACAAACAAAAGCGTTAGTTCATTTCTTTAGTCGTCCCTGCAAAATTCACTTCAAGCCACCCCCCAGCGCCGATCTGAGCCTTGCAGTCGGTTGAGGCCGATGATTTTGGCCAATTTCTCAAACAAGCCCGTCAAACCGCTCACCTGCAGCAGGCACAACAAAAGGCCCAGGCCTTTCCGGGCGATCATCCGCAGCAGCCAGCGGATGTTGTAGCCCGCCGCGCACAGCACCGCGTGCAGTGCATCGCCTGCTGAGCCTTTGAGGTGGCAGCGGTCCATGCGGTGATCCGCTTTGAGGTGCCCGATGATCGGCTCGATCGCTTGGCGCCGTTTGAGCAGTCTGCGCTCTTCATCGGTCAACCGCTTGTCCTTGCCCCGGTGTTTGATCTCAATGTCCGGGTTGTCTTTGTCCACACCCCGGTAGCCCAAGTCTGCGTACACCACCTCGGGCTTGACCCCCAAGCCTTGCATCAGGATAGCGCTTTGCTCGATCTGCTCGTGCATGGTGTGCCCGTCATACGGGTTACCGGGAAAGCTCCTGGCTCCCACGATCAAATTGCCCTTGAGCGTCATGGCCAGACCCACCTTCACGCCGAACTCGTACGGATTGCGGCTCTTGCCTTTTGAGATGCACTCCACCTCGGGCGCATGCCAGCTGTAGAGCTTGGCGCGGTTGTCCACTGCCTTGCGACTGCCGGTCTGCGTGACCAAGCGTTTGGCCTTGTCCAAGGTCTGGCCCAAGGTCTCTTGTATGGCTTGGCTGAGCGTGGTCATCTTGCGAGCCACCTCGCGCTGCAGCCGTCCAACGATGGTGCGCTGGCGTTTGATGGCTTTGCGCATGCGCTTGAACTGGCGGGCATGGGCATAGCGCCCAGCCTTGTAGCCCAGCAGTTGGCCTTCTTTGGCGTAGGTCTGTTTGAGCTCGATGCCATTGGCTTTGGCCAACTCGACCACCTTGGATCGGGCGGTCTCCAGCAGCTTGCTGTCGGTGGGATGTGCCACAGCTTTTTCTTGCACCGTGGAGTCCACGATCATGCGGGTCAATTCTTTCTTGGCAATCAGCTTGAGGGTGACCGCCACTTCCATGGTGCGGGCCAGCAGTTCTTCCACGCCTTCTTCGCCCAGAGCTTTACGAAAGCGCCCCAGTTGTGTCGGGTCGCACGGCCACTGGTGTTCAAAGTATTCGTTGCCAGAAAAGTACTGCCAAGTGGGGGTCTCACCCCAGCGCTGGATCACGTCCTCGTCGCTCTCATTGAACGCATGCTTGAGGTACAGCAAGGCAACCATTAACCGGGTGGGCAGACGGGGACGGCCGGCATTGGAGACGCCGCCACCGGCAACGGCCGAGACCGGACCAAACAAGTCCAAGTCTTCTATCTTCTTGCCAGACTTGACCTGGCGTGCCCAGCGCTGGACGAGGGAGGCTTCGATCTCTTGCCAAGGCATGCGGTTAGCAAGCACCGCCAGAGGGTGGCGCAAATCGATCATCTGATCCAGGCGGTTGCGGAAAAAGTCATCGGTCATGGCGCTGCTTTCAAAAACTCCCAGAAAACAGACTCCATTGAATATCTATTTGAGAGTTCTGACCATCCGGAATCACCCCAGATCACAAGCGTTCATGCGGGTTGCAGGGGTTTTGCAGGGACAACAAATTACAGCACCATGTTTAAGTTTCATGACATGGACTTCGTGATTAAAAAATCCACCCTGGCCGCTACTTCGCGTTTGCACTCGCAATATTCACATTCCTTTTCTACGAACAACATGGGTTTCGATTCGACAATTATCGCCAATACAAAGACAGTCAAGGCAAAAAGCCATAACCCGGCCGACCACGCATATTGAAATGTGCCGTACATCGAGGCATGCATTCATTAATACAAAACAGTCAACGAAGACCGATAACATGGAAGCATTTCGATCGCACGGCCCCGAACCGTCTCCCCCGAATCCGGAATATGCATCCACAACATGGCAGCCAACGCAAGCACAAGGTAAATAGCGACTAAACGTCACCATTGACTTTCAGTTCATGTGCAAAAAATGGAGTGCAGTACAATTCACGCAGAAATTTGCACGAATCCAACATTGGTACTAGAGCAATAAAGTAACATTGATTCAAGAGAATGGATACACAGCAGTGTGTATTGCATTAATCCTTTAATTCGTAATTAGAATCTAACTAGAACCGCGACTTACATTCTGACGGATCGACTGCACCTAGTTTAAATGTCTCACTCACGATCAACCACTTGCCGGAGCTCCGTGAAAATACAATCATTTTACACCCCCTATCTGAATAGCCAAGCGAATCATATGACTGGAAGAAAGTAATAGATGCCAAATCACTATTAATAAATTCAATTATTTCGCCGCCAATACTAATTCTTATGTTTTTTGAGTTAGGCACAATAGACAATCGGTTTTCCCGCCAAGCAAAGTGACTTTTAAATTTTCCCGAAAAGCTAGAAATGTACATTGAAAAATAGTCATGCATATTGGCGGCTTCCCAAGCTTGTTTCCAATTGGTGAGCGCATCACACAATTCCGACTCGCTGGGCACTAGCGGATCAATTTCTGGATGATTAGGAGCAATAACCATAACAACATCTTGATTTTCGTCTATGAGAGCCTCAAGAGACTTTATGTTATGCAGAGCAATGTTTCTCAACGATAGACTTTGTACCGGGCCAAGCTGTTTCCCGGAAAATAACGTATCAGAATCAGCATAATTCTGAACATACAAATACGCTTTTCGAGCCTTATCAAGGTGACCAGATTTCTGCCAGATAAACCCTAAATTTAATTGAACCCACGGGTTATCCGGATCTAGTAAATATGCTTCTTCAAGAATGATTGACGCAGTATCGTACTCGCCAACTTTCATTAACTCAAACGCGGTGGCGAGCGACCTATTGACATCCAACTTGTGCTTGTCACGTTGGTCCTGCGGAGACTCAAGAGCGCTACTAGCTAGCACCAGAGAAGCGCTGACATCGACTGACTGACAGCCGTAAGTCAAAAACGAAAAAATTACAGCAAAAATGAGTTTGAACATAATGTTAACGCTCCGAAAGTGCGCCTCTGAAAGCCCTTGCAAAAGGTTTGAAGATATATTCAAACAATGAGCGCTTGCCAACCATAATATCAATGGTGCTGGTCATTCCCGGCTTTATTTCCATGTTTTTAAGTAACAAGTTCGATTGGATATCAGGATCATCAAACCGAATGTTTACACGATAATAGGTGGATGCTTGCCCGTTGGCTACTGCCTGGTCGGTCAACGTATCAGAGCTGATGTGGACAACTTTTCCTGTCAAAGAACTATATGACGAATAATCATACGCATCTAGTCTTATGACTGCAATGTGTCCTATTAAAAGACGTCCGATATCTGAAGGATTTATTTTTGCCTCCACTATGACGCCACCCTCTGTCGGGGATATCTGTAAGATTTCGTCACCGGCACGCAAGACACCACCAATGGTATTTATTCGTAGGGACTTTACAATACCAGAAGCTGGAGACGTTACCCTAGTATGGTCAAGTACACTGACACGCTCTAGCAGTTTTGAGCGGATTTGCGCTAAATCCTCTTCCAATTTCACTATCTCCAATCTGGCATCCTGACGATACTTCTGTTTGGAGGCCTCTATTTTTCCAACAATCTCTCGAACCTGTCTTTTCGAGCGGCTCACCTCTAAAGCACTGATATCTCCACTTTGTAGAAGTTGCTGATTAACAGCCAATTCATCATTAGCAGTGTCGAGTACAGATTTGAGTGTATCAAGCTCAGTAAAGAGAGTCGCCAGCTTCTGCTTGTAAAGTTCTGTCTGTGTTGAAACAAAACCCTGATACTCATCGAATTCGGTTCCAAAATCCAAAGGAGAACCTCTTGCCTCAGCTCGAGCTCTAGCTAGTGCTGATTTTATTGCGGCCATCCTACTGTTCAACTCAGATACTGCAGCTCTGGGGCGCTCAGGCTCGAATGTAGCTAAGAGCTGACCTTCTTCAATATGTTGACCTTCATGCACTAACAGTTCGGCCAATACTCCACCATCCGCGCTTTGGACCAATTGATTCTTTGCACTGGGAATAACTTGTCCGCGCGCACGAATTGTTTCATCTATATCAAAAATTGTAGTCCACCCGAAGAATACTACAATACAGAGAAATGATATAAAAACCACTGATAGATGATTGAAATTTTTAATCATGATTTATAGTTCTATTGGTGATTTTAAATATTTACATGCTGATCTTTCAAATGTCTAAGCACTAAGTCTCGTTCGCCATCCAAGACAATTTGATTCTTCACAATGACAATGAGTCTATCGACTAACAATAGCAGATCTAATTTGTGAGAGATCACGATTAAAGTGTCCTCTTTTTTTATAGTACTCTTTAACGCTTCAATCGCCCTTTTTTCTGATTCTGAATCCATTGAGGCAGTTGGTTCATCGAGTAACCAAACAGATCGATTGCGCATGAATGCGCGTGTAAAGTGGACTAACTGCCGCTGCCCAATTGACAAGCCAGTACCACCCTCGTAGACCTCTTGATATAAGCCTTTCTCATGAGTCATTAACACCGAATCATAAAGCCCTGTTTTTTTTGCAACCTCATAAATAAATTGATCGCCTGGATCAATAATGCCCAAAATCAAATTGTCCTTTAACGTCCCGGCAAATAGGCGAGCATCTTGAGCCACAAAGGCGGTGTGCATAGATAAAACCGGTTTTGACAGGATTGATATATCGATATCATCAAGCAAGACCTTGCCAAACTGTGGCTTGTACATTCCAGAAAGAAGACGGATCAGGGAGGTTTTCCCTGCTCCAATCGGGCCTATTACGCCTACTTTTGATCCGCTGGAAATTTGTAGATTAGGTATATTTAGAACAGGTTTTCCGCCATAGGCGAATTCAACTGAGCTCAATTTGTATTTCCCGGCAATCCCTTGCAAGACAACGGGCTGAGGTAACCCATCATGGTCATCTTTCATGGACCATAACTTATCGATACCTTGTATAGCAACTCTTGTTTGATTAAGCTGACTAATAAATCCTGGTATCAGCGCGATACATGAAAGCAAACGCCCCGACAGAATACTAACTGCTATAAGTCCACCTTGCGTTAAATCACCTTGGCCGACCACAAGTGCGCCAGCGGCAATTATAAGAACATATGACAGTTGATGAAATGTTGAGGCAACATGTTGATACCACTCAGTCGATTTCTTGATTGAAAACTCAGACTTTTGAGAATCAGCAGTTACCTTTAGCCATCGCGACAGCATTCGCCACCCACCCTGGCCGGCCTTTATTGTTTCAGCTCCTTCGACAGTCTCAACTAGTAGGCCCATCTTCTGATTCGTCGCTTGATATCCAATAAGTGCCATTCGTGTACTCTCGTTAGACGACAAAACCCCAAGGACAAGAGAAATGATTAAGAATGTGAGCGGAATGAAGACAAGTTTTCCACCAATAATCAGAATTGAAATAGCAAATACTAGGATGAAGGGCAGGTCAGTTAGTAACTGGGAGGATGTTCCTGTAAAAAATGTACGAACGCTCTCATAACCACGAAGCTGAGAAGCTAGCCCCCCAACGCTCTGAGGCAGTTGGTCTAGGCGTAGCGAGAGAAACCTGTTGTAAACATCTTTTGCTAGAGCTGAATCAATATCTGATGCCAATTCGGTAAACAAGTTAGACCTCACGTGTCTAACTATAAGCTCCAATATAATAGAAGCACAAACGCCTATTGTTAAAACTAATAATGTTGAGCTTGCACCAGTTGGTACCACACGATCATAGACATGCATGCTATACAACGAAGTTGCAATGACAAGCACGTTAATTGTTAGCCCGGCAATTAAAAGACTGACAACCGATTTCTTGTTTTCTTTTAGCTTTTCACATACGAGTCTAAAAACACTACTCTTAGGTTTATCAATTTTGCTAATTTTTTCAAACAAAAAGCTCTTGAAAGATTTTTCATCGCTATAGCTGTTTAATGTCCAATTGTTAGATTGGAGATCAAGACACTCGACTATCCAATGGCCGATAGAATTGCGGCCTCTCAGTATTCCCCATCTGCCATCGTTTAACCTCACTAAAAGTGGAGCAAGCGTCTGATCTGGTTTTTGGATTAAACGTATTGATCCATAGCCCATCCCATTTCCAATTGCACTAAGAAGGCTAGTTGGATCTCGCATCGTTTGATCCGTAAATGACTTTGAAACAACTTCTGTGAGTGCTACCGCATCAACCTCGACCTGCATGAGGTAGCATAGGCGCAACAAGGTTGGTAATAGTTCGCGGGGCATCTCTTCAACACGCATTATTTTTCTCCAAGTAAGACCGCTGGTAAGCCATAGGTATTTACTGCAAGGCGCCACGAGAGGTGTGTTTGTGCCGCTTCGATTTCTGAACATTGAGATTGATATTGCGCAGTCTCACGAGCGGCATTCATAACTTCTATCCATGACTTCCGGCCAGCTAAAAACTGCCGAGTATATGAATCCAATATACTTTCAGATATGATGATTGATGACCTAATTGCATTTAGACGTTCGGTCAACATACTTAATTGCAAAAAGTCATTCACTACCTCTTCTCGCACTAGCAACTTGTGAACATTAATCTCTTCACGAGCTGCTTCTTGCTGGGCTAGAGCACCATTTATTGCAGCTTTATTTGATAGCCCTGGGCTTAATGAGCTCGAAAATCCAAGAAACGAACGTGTTGAAGGATCGCTATTGGGTATTGAATAATTTCCAAACTGTCGCTCTATTCTTAAATAGACTTGAGGCCATAGTTCTGCTTTTTTTTCAGCAACTGTTGCAGTTATTAATTTTTCTTGTGCTTGAAGACGTTCTAGTGCTGGGGAATTCATTACTGCCAATTGTTGAATAGCAGATACCGAGTCATATATAGGATAGGGTGAACTGCTAACAGCTTCCAATTCGGAATTTTGTATTTCGCGTCCAAGTGCTAAAGAAATTTTGCTTTTTGCAGAATTAATTTGACCTTTTATCATCGCTACCTCTGCAGAGAGTGAATTCAGGCGTACTGAAACGACCGATCGATCACTTTCAGCGGAAGCCCCCAATTCCACTCGTCGCCTCAACTGTTTTTCGAGCGTCTCGTGAATTTTGTAGCTTTGATTAACCACCTTTAGGCGCAGGTCTGCTGAAACCCAATCGCTGAACGCCTGTATGATCTTCAAGGAAAGCTGTTTTCGGACTTCCTTTTCACTGGCCTTTGCTTGGGACATAGATGCCTCTGCTTTTTCAACCCCAGCGGCAATTTTGCCCCCGGTCCAGACTGGCTGCTGTATTCGTAGTGTCGTGACTCGTTCATCACCTTGGTATGAGTAGTCTTTCTTTGCAGCACTAACGCCCTCAACCGAGAGTGAAGGCGTTGGGAAATACTGCCATTTAGCTATTTCAACGCCTGAACTACTACTCTCCAAGCTGGCACGCTGTGCCAGCAGAGCTGGGTGTTGAGATAATGATTCAATAATCAGCGCCTGCAAAGTTTCGGCTTGTGCTGTTGATACACTGAGAATCCATAAAGCTATTGCGGAATATTTCATATAGACACTCAAACCTTTTCAGTATTTTTCCATCCACACCGCTCAATTCCTTGCATAGTCTTGCATTTCGCTATGCTATAGCCCCTATAGAATTCATCTCAAGCCAGCGCCCAGCGCTGATCTGCGTTTTGCAGACAGTTGAGGCTGTGGATTTCGGCCAATTTCTCAAATAAGATCGCAAAACCGCTCACCTCTAGGTCTGCATAAGTCAGCCGATGGCGAGCTCATGCGTTAAACGGTCATGAAACAACAAAGCCTTGCCACAGCTGGTTTCGAATTGGCCACCAAGCGCACGCGCAAGCGTGAGTTCCTTGACGAGATAAACCTGGTGGTTCCCTGGACGGAGTTGGTTGGACTGACCCAACCGCATGCGCCTGCGGGCAAGACGGGACGGCCGCCGTTTGCAGTCGAGACCATGCTGCGCATCCACTTCATGCAACAGTGGTTCGGCCTGAGCGATCCGGCCATGTAAGAGGCTTTGCACGACGTGCCTCTTTACTGCCAGTTCACTCAACTCGATCCTGGCCTGAGCCGCCTGCCCAACGAAAGCACCATCCTGCGCTTTCGTCACTTGCTTGAAGCGGGCGATCTGAGCCAACAGATCATGGCCGCGATCAACGCCACACTGGCCTCCAAGGGCCTGATGCTCAAGACGGGCACGGTGGTGGACGCCACCTTGATTGCTGCGCCCAGCTCGACCAAGAACAAAGACGGCGAGCGAGACCCCGAGATACACCAGACCAAGAAGGGCAACCAGTGGCACTTTGGCATGAAGGCGCACATTGGGGTGGATGCTGACTCGGGCTTGGTGCATAGCGTGATCGGCACGGCTGCCAACGTGAGCGATGTCACACAAGGCCATGGTCTGCTGCATGGCCAGGAGAGCGTGGTGTTTGCCGATGCGGGCTACCAGGGTGCCGGTAAGCGCCCGGAGGCCACCGCTGTCCAGTGGCAAGTGGCCATGCGTCCGGGCAAGCATCGTGCCTTGGCCAGCAATGGCTGGGGTGCCTTGCTTGAGCAAGCTGAAAAGCTCAAGGCCAGCGTGCGCGCCAAGGTCGAGCATCCGTTTCGGGTGATCAAGCGCCAGTTTGGCCACGTCAAGGTGCGCTACCGGGGTCTGGCCAAGAACACAGCGCAACTGGTCACGCTGTTCGCGCTATCGAACCTGTGGATGGTACGCAAACGAATTTTGCAGGACCTGCACGCATGAGTGCGCCTGCAATTCGGGCAAGAGCCCGAATGGGGGCTAAAACATGACCGTAGAAGGGGAAATTGACGCCAAATTCGGCGGCGGTTTCATCATGTGAACAAGTCCCCCTCAACGGCAGCTCCTGAGGCTGTTGTGCAGACCATCCCTAACATCCATGCGAGTTGAGGAGGTTTTGCGGGGCGGACTAATTATTTTTCTAATACCTAAGGAATGTGTTCAAAACTCTCCGGCGATTTGCATGATTGAGGCACATAAATTGCGTTCAATGACGGCATGAAACAAACCGACCTTGGTCTTGACCTGAACACGCGCCGCACGCGCAAGATGGAACTGCTGGAGCTGATGAATTGCGTGGTTCCCTGGCCTGAGCTGGTGGCCCAGCTCATAGCGGTGTCGCCGCCCAAGACAACGGGCCGCCCGCCCTTTGGGCATGAGACCATGCTGCGCTTGCATCTTCTGCAGCAACTCTTTGGTCTGAGCGACTTCGCCATGGAAGAAGCTCTGTTTGAGACGCCGCTGTACCGCGAATTTGCCGGCTTGGATACGAACGACCGATTGCCCGATCGGGTCAGCATTCTTAGGTTTCGCCACCTGCTGGAGAAGCACAACCTGGCCAAGGCATTCTTCGAGACCGTCAATGCCATGCTCAAGGCTCGTGGCCTGATGCTCAACAGTGGCACCGTCATCGATGCACCCAGCTCCACCAAGAACAGCAGCGGCAAGCGCGACCCTGAGATGCACCAGGCCAAGAAAGGCAATCAGTGGCATCACGGCATAAAATCGCACATTGGCTCGGATGCTGACTCTGGCCTGGTTCACTCGATGGTGGGCACTGCGGCCAACGTCAACGATGTCACGCAGGCCCATGCGCTGGTGCATGGAAGCGAGAGCGACGTGTATGCCGATGCCGGCTACCAGGGGGTGGGCAAGCGCGAAGAAACCCAAGGCATGGATGTCAACTGGCATGTAGCCATGCGGCCGGGCAAGCGCCGGGCACTGGACAAGACGAGCACGCTGGGTGCGATCACCGACCAGATTGAAAAACTCAAGGCCAGCATTCGAGCCAAGGTGGAGCATCCGTTTCGGGTGATCAAGCGTCAGTTTGGCCACAACAAGGTGCGCTATCGCGGTCTGTCCAAGAACACCGCGCAGTTGTTCACGCTGTTCATGCTCTCGAACCTGTGGATGGTTCGCAAGAAACTGGCAGCAGGATCGCAGGCATGAGTGCGCCCGCAAACGGCCAGGGCGCCCAGATCGGGCGCGAAAACGCCAGGATTTCGATGGCTGCAGCGCAGATTCAATTGAAATGGAATCCGTCAGATCCGTTATGCGGGATTCAGACATTTACAGCCGCTTCGGCGTTGAGTTTTGGACACCATCCCTAGTAGTTGTCCCTGCAAAACCCCTGCAACCCGCATGAACGCTTGTGATCTGGGGTGATTCCGGATGGTCAGAACTCTCAAATAGATATTCAATGGAGTCTGTTTTCTGGGAGTTTTTGAAAGCAGCGCCATGACCGATGACTTTTTCCGCAACCGCCTGGATCAGATGATCGATTTGCGCCACCCTCTGGCGGTGCTTGCTAACCGCATGCCTTGGCAAGAGATCGAAGCCTCCCTCGTCCAGCGCTGGGCACGCCAGGTCAAGTCTGGCAAGAAGATAGAAGACTTGGACTTGTTTGGTCCGGTCTCGGCCGTTGCCGGTGGCGGCGTCTCCAATGCCGGCCGTCCCCGTCTGCCCACCCGGTTAATGGTTGCCTTGCTGTACCTCAAGCATGCGTTCAATGAGAGCGACGAGGACGTGATCCAGCGCTGGGGTGAGACCCCCACTTGGCAGTACTTTTCTGGCAACGAATACTTTGAACACCAGTGGCCGTGCGACCCGACACAACTGGGGCGCTTTCGTAAAGCTCTGGGCGAAGAAGGCGTGGAAGAACTGCTGGCCCGCACCATGGAAGTGGCGGTCACCCTCAAGCTGATTGCCAAGAAAGAATTGACCCGCATGATCGTGGACTCCACGGTGCAAGAAAAAGCTGTGGCACATCCCACCGACAGCAAGCTGCTGGAGACCGCCCGATCCAAGGTGGTCGAGTTGGCCAAAGCCAATGGCATCGAGCTCAAACAGACCTACGCCAAAGAAGGCCAACTGCTGGGCTACAAGGCTGGGCGCTATGCCCATGCCCGCCAGTTCAAGCGCATGCGCAAAGCCATCAAACGCCAGCGCACCATCGTTGGACGGCTGCAGCGCGAGGTGGCTCGCAAGATGACCACGCTCAGCCAAGCCATACAAGAGACCTTGGGCCAGACCTTGGACAAGGCCAAACGCTTGGTCACGCAGACCGGCAGTCGCAAGGCAGTGGACAACCGCGCCAAGCTCTACAGCTGGCATGCGCCCGAGGTGGAGTGCATCTCAAAAGGCAAGAGCCGCAATCCGTACGAGTTCGGCGTGAAGGTGGGTCTGGCCATGACGCTCAAGGGCAATTTGATCGTGGGAGCCAGGAGCTTTCCCGGTAACCCGTATGACGGGCACACCATGCACGAGCAGATCGAGCAAAGCGCTATCCTGATGCAAGGCTTGGGGGTCAAGCCCGAGGTGGTGTACGCAGACTTGGGCTACCGGGGTGTGGACAAAGACAACCCGGACATTGAGATCAAACACCGGGGCAAGGACAAGCGGTTGACCGATGAAGAGCGCAGACTGCTCAAACGGCGCCAAGCGATCGAGCCGATCATCGGGCACCTCAAAGCGGATCACCGCATGGACCGCTGCCACCTCAAAGGCTCAGCAGGCGATGCACTGCACGCGGTGCTGTGCGCGGCGGGCTACAACATCCGCTGGCTGCTGCGGATGATCGCCCGGAAAGGCCTGGGCCTTTTGTTGTGCCTGCTGCAGGTGAGCGGTTTGACGGGCTTGTTTGAGAAATTGGCCAAAATCATCGGCCTCAACCGACTGCAAGGCTCAGATCGGCGCTGGGGGGTGGCTTGAAGTGAATTTTGCAGGGACGACTCTTTAGCCACTCGCGGGTTCCGTACCTGCCGTCTCAAGTCTGGTTGATTCGATTCATCCAGCGCCTCGAAAGAGGTTCACTCTGATCGTGACGATCAACACCGGCTGCATAAGCCACGCCGCAAGGCACACCCCCCGCCGTTTAGGCACCCCCGCTTGAAAAAGCATTCTCACGTTGAGGCCTATGGACGCACTTCTGTGTTCCGAACGCTTAGACCGAGAAACCTCCGCTGATCAATCGAGTGAATTGATCGAGCCAGATGACGTTCTCACCAGCGTGCGTCTGGAAGTGGCAGTCCCGAAGAGGAACTGCCCACCAGCAAACTTATCTCCGTGCTGCGTTTGCAGCTTGCCGATTACATGTGCTCTGGCGAGCAATGCGATTGGGTGCCCGAGAGGGCGAAATAGATAACACCCGTGTTCTACACACACTGCGGCCCTACTGGGGTCAATCCAATCCGCCTGTCCGCTTGAGGATGGGAGCCATAAGGGCTTGAAAGGTGATTGGAGTTAGGCGGTGGTGACTGGGCTCACGTAACAGCGTGGGTTGAACGGGTGATTTACGACTGGCTAATAGAGGCTGGTAGAGAGTTGTGGGCTTAACCCACTCGGTGGAGACACCGGAACCCCCTGCATTCGTCCTACCCAGGATGCAGGAGGCCTCGCAAGAGGTTGCCCCCATTCGTTATGGACAAGGCAGGATAGTTTGCTGACGTGCACAAAGACTGTGATCCGCCGATCTGGAGGCGCTAAGCCCAGAGAGATAGACAAACGCCAGAAAGAAAATGATTTTGGTTATGAGGAAGTGGAGCCTGTTTATACGGAAAGCAGGAGACAAGCTGACTCAACGAGAGCGGAACAGAACGCAATGGAAATGATCAAGAAAGCGCGCATTACCGGTGAAGAAAGTTCGTCCGACGCGATACAAAGCACCATAGACGTGAAAAAAGCGTCTCAACCCGTGCGCGAAAAGACAGCGCGTGAAATCAACCGCGAAATAAGCCAACAGCTCAAGGAAGAAAAATACCGTGAGCGCGAGAAACGCACGGCCAGGGGAAGTGGACTTGGAGCGCTGGAGCGGGCCGAGAAAAAGCACAAGGGAGACGCCGTAGCCCAGCTGGCCATGTTTTTTGGTGAATACAACATCAAGGCAGGCACTGGGCGCAGCCGCTACATATCTGAGCGGACGCGGGACATCTATGCGGAAGAAATGTTCAAGTTGCTACGTCAACTCAAAGAGCAAGGTAGGGGTGTATCGAACTTACGCGAGTTAGGTCAACCCCACGCAGTTGCCCTCATCAGGTAGCGTCAAGGACAGGGTGGGGGGCGCCCACTACCGCCCCTAAAAATTACTTTGGAAATACTGGCTCCATCATCTCCCTATAAGAACGCAACCCCTTCCCACTATGTAGAGGACAGCATAGAACAAGAAATATCATCTGACGCGCACAGTCGTCAAAACTCAATCCCACCTTCGCTCTCAGCCAAGTCGCTCAGCTAGCAGCCCCGACATCACCAACAAAGAAACACAATCTCTGCACCTATCGCACACAACTCGCGCGCACTATCCCAAGCCTACCGGCAAAGTGTTCGTCATGCCGCGTGATCGTCATGATATTCTGAGATTGGGACCACGTACAAATGCTAATCGGATAGCTGAGAAGCATCAGTAAAAAACTGATGGGATATTTCTCTGTAATAGAGGACCACGAGTAGTCTTATCGCATCCAGTGCTACAGCCTATGGGATATCTAATCACCTAAGAAAAAGACCTGTCGAGCGCCATGCGACGCGATCAGGCCTTGAAGGCTTGGACTCGCTCGGTGCTAGCCTGCGCCGAGTGAGTTGCCCAAATAGCGGGTTTACTTGCTATCGAACGCCGGAATGGTTTTCTGACCACCATCGAGCCAGTCAATGTAGGCCTCACCCATTTGGGCACCCCATTCCTTCAGACGCGTTTCAGTCGCATCACCGACCTTAAAGTCGGCAGGCACCTTGGAGATGAACGTCACCACCAAACTGCGGCCCTTGTCCTTGTTGAAGCTACCCCACAACCAGTTGTAGCCAAATTCATAGCTGGCGGCATTGGCAGCCAAAGGTATCAAACGAGTCTTGAACCACTGGTTCTTGGATTCACCAATGCCCTGCAGGTAGGTCTTAAGTGTCCTAGGGGCCAAGTACACATAGTCATTGGTGCAGGCGTAGATCAAGCTGCCGGTCGTCTTGCCGAAGTCATTGACCCAATTAGCTTTAGCACCCATCGTTTGGCAGGACGAATTGCCATTCCAACGAATGCCCACCTGTTCAGGGGTATAGGTCACCAGTGCGGCCACCAAAAGGCTATCCTGATCCTGATTTTCCAGCGTGAGGGTGATCTGTGGCACCGAATCGGGTCCGTTGCCGGTGAGTTTGATTTGGTCCTCGATTCGACCCACGATCTTCCAGTTGCCAGGGGACAGGGGCAAGGCCTTGGGCTGAAAGGACTTCATGGTCACACCGGACGCATCCAGCGTCTGGCCCACAACCGCCTCATCTGAGGGCAACGCAGCATGTGCTGCCATGCAAGCCAGTGCCAAAACACCGGTCAAAAATTGCGTTTTCGTCTTGATCAAATTGCTTCTCCTGTTGAAAGTTCCCAAGCCATCGTCACCGGGCGGCGCTGCCATGGCAGGGTGCGTATTTCGGCGAAGATGAACGGCGATTCCGGGATCGTGAACATGGATTCCGGCCAATATGAACGCAGCGGCAGTGAGGGACTGATATTGCGCTCTTTTATTTTGGCTCTGTCACCTTATCGTGTTGGAATTTACTCCAATGTTGATGTTTCAGAGGGGCCGTTGGGTCTCACACGCGGTCTGGATATGACATCCTTTATCAAGTCTTCAGGGACTCGTGACCATCCGCTCTCGTCGTAGAACCGGAACCACGCCAAGTAGACAGGGAGGTACTTCGTTGCAACTCCCTTAAAGGGTTTGAACCAGCTCTTCATGCGACTGTGCAGAGCGTTAACGTTCTGGATGTGATACGGCCCCAGCTTGTGAGTCCCCCTGGGGATTTGACGGATAACAATTCCCAAGTTCTTGGCTGCGGTTTTATACGAACTTGCTGAGTCCGATACCAAGACCGTATCTTTGGACAGGAGCGGCCCCAAAGAAGAAGTAATCGAGGAAGCACTTGGTACACCAGGTAACACAGACATGAAGCTTGTGCGGGAGCCGCGGGATACGGCTGTAAGTACAGGAATCTGCTCTTTGGAGATTCCTCGCTTGCCCGCCGGCATAGCGCGCTTATGGGCTGTTCGAGGCATTCCTTTCTTGAGACCCTTAAACGACTCCCGAAAGAAGGCTTCATCGACCTCTGCCACTCCCTCTAATGCTTCGGGTTGATGCGCGCTATTTGGCGGCATCAGTCGGTGTCGCCAACGAAACACCACATTGCGGTGCAGTCCGAGTTGCTCAGCAGTCTCTCGCACGCTCAAACCGACCTTCATGCACTGGGCGTACTCCAGCAGCAGACTTTTATGCCAGAGGCCGTTTAACGGGGAACCCGTGAGCCCGGTGAAGCTCTTGAAGCACTTCTTGCACCGGTATCGCTGCTCCCCGGACGCAGTAGTCCCCCACCGCTGGAACGCATTACCTTGGCAGTGAGGGCATTGCCCCTCACGTTCCACATGCGCAGTTACGAGCTCCCGCACGGCAGTTTGCTGGGCGAGCTTGCTTACGGTCTCGTCCAGTTGACGCAATTGATGGGGGCTGAGGGACTCTAAGGACTCCACCAACCGCTGGAAATCTCGGCGGCGCATAGCGCCAAAGTGTACTCACCAACACGATAAGGTGACAGAGCCTTTATTTTAGGCCGAGGTGGTTTTTCGGCAGAGTGACTCCTTGTCAGGTTGGTTGATTGGGGCTTTTCTTAATCAACCCGCCGCGGACTCAGCGTTGGCGGTTTTGCCTTTTCCGGGTGCAGGTTTCTTTCGCAACGACTCACCCGTGATCGTGAAGCGATGATGGTTCTCCATTAACCGGTCCAGCATCGCATCGGCCACTGTCGGGTCACCAATCCACTCGTGCCAATGCTCAATGGGCAACTGACTGGTAATGATCGTGGCCCGACTTGATGTCCTGTCATCAATGATCTCCAGCAAGTCCGCCCGGCTCTGGCTGTCCAGCGCAGCCATGCCCCAGTCATCGAGCAGCTGTCACGCGCAGTATGAAAATGACACGCAAACGCGGTGAGGAATTGATACACCTCGACTAACGTGCCAAGCCATCCGAACCATGGATGGGACTGGCAATGATTACGAACGAGGAGTACATGGAACTCAAGGTTTTAAGGAAGCACAGGCTGAGCTTGCGCGAGATATCGGCGCAAACTGGAATGGCAGTCAACACGGTGCGTAAGTATTTGGAGGGCGGTCCGCCGGCCATGAAGAAACTGCCGGAACGTAAAAGCAAGCTCGATCCATTCAAGGACTACTTGGCTGGACGTATTCAGGCGGCCAAGCCTGATTGGATTCCCGCAACGGTGCTGCAGCGTGAGATTGCCGCACAGGGGTATACGGGCTCCGTGCGCATCCTGCAGGAGTACCTCAAGGAGTTGCGTCCACAGGCGCGCCCGGATCCGGTTGTGCGGTTCGAGACCCAGCCCGGTGAGCAAATGCAGATGGACTGGATCGAGTTCCGCAAGTCTGGGCATAAAGACGGCATGTTGGCGGCGTTTGTGGCAACGCTTGGCCACAGCCGGGCGACCTTCGCGGAGTTTGTCACAGACATGAAGCTGGAGACACTACTGGCGTGCCATGTCAGGGCGTTCGAGAGCTTTGGTGGAGTCACCCGTGAAGTGCTGTACGACAACATGAAGACCGTCATCCTCAAGCGTGACGCCTACGGCAAGAACCTGCACCAGTTCCAGGGTGCCTTTGCTGACTTTGCGCACCACCATGGCTTTGTGCCGCGGGTGTGCAAGCCCTATCGGGCCAAGACCAAGGGCAAAGTCGAACGCATGAATGGCTACATCCGGCGCAGCTTCTGGGTGCCATTGGTGGCGAGTATGAAGCAGCAATGCTTGGTGGTGGACGCGGACACAGCCAATCGGGAAATGCGCACCTGGCTGCGTGACGTTGCCAATGTGCGGATCCACGGAACCACTGGGTGTGTGCCGGCACTGGCTTTGCAACAGGAGCGCACACATCTGCTGGCCATCCCCAGCGCCTACAGTGGGCGAACAGTGCGTCAATTGCAAAAAGTCACCGGTAGCGGCGCAGCAGTCCGGCCAATTCCAGCCGCGGCATGGCGAGGCCTGCAGCATCCTCTGGCGATGTATGACACGCTGGTGCACAACCAAGCCTCAGCAGGAGGACGACCATGAGCCTGCAAATGGAAAGACTGCGTGAACTGTGTGATCAGCTGCGCCTGCTCAACTTACCCGATCAGCTTGCCCACTTGGGGCAAATGGCGGCCAAGAAAGAGCTGGGGTACCTGGAGTTCCTGGAGCAAGCCTTGCGTGGCGAGGCTCTAGCCAGAGTGGAGAGAACACGCGCCATGCTCACGCGCATAGCGGGCTTCCCCGCCATCAAGACGCTTGATGAGTTTGACTTCCAGTTTGCCAGCGGCGTGCCCAAACCCCTGGTACAGGAGCTTGGCAGTCTGGCCTTCGTGGAGCGCAGCGAGAACGTGGTCTTGCTGGGCGCCAGTGGGGTGGGCAAAACCCACTTGGCCATCGCCTTGGGCTACAGGGCAACCCAGGCTGGAATCAAGACGCGTTTCATCACGGCGGCAGATCTGCTGATGACACTGAGCACGGCACTACGGCAGAACACCCTGGAAGAGGCTATCAAACGCATCGTGCGTCCCTACCGGCTGTTGATCATTGACGAGGTCGGGTACCTTCCCATGAATCGGGAACAGGCGAATCTTCTGTTCCAAGTCATTGCCAAACGCTATGAAGTGGGAAGTCTCATCCTGACCTCCAATCTGCCGTTTGGGCAATGGGACCAGACGTTTGCAGACGATGCCACGCTGACAGCGGCGCTACTTGACCGACTGCTCCACCACGCCCATGTGGTCCCGATTTCAGGAGACTCCTATCGCCTGAAAGATAAGCGGCGTGCCGGTGTGATTGCCGCCAGCAGCAATACCCTACTCAAACGAAAACGCAGTCACCTTGATACACAGGAGGAACAGGCAGCCTAAGGGCGCCAAGCAGTCAGTGGCGAGCCACTGACTGCTTGAAAGACAAGCAAAGACAAAACAGACAATCGCCCCACACAACGGTGTATCAAATCCACGCCGCGTTTGCGTTCGACAGCTGTATCAAATCGAAACTGCGTTTGACACATCAGTCCACTGACCAGATTGCACACATCGTACGCGCTCATTTGTTGCAGTGAATCGGGCGTAAAAACCATGGATCGAAGTGTGCCAAATGGCGCAGAATTTCGCCATCGGTGCATGCACTAATGGACGCCAAGTACGCGCGCTACTCGATTGGCAAACCATTGGCGTACACGCCCACCCCTCAGACGACGGTGATGATTCCTGCGCTTCCAATGCGCTGCCAGGGAAGTCCCAATACCAGCGCTTGGAGCTGTTCATTGCTGAGTTGCTGGTGCCGACCGACGCCCGGTGTGGGCCAGACAAATTTGCCTTGATGGAGCCGACGCGCGGCCAGCCAGATGCCAATGCCGTCATGTACCAGAACCTTCATGCGGTTGGCACGGCTGTTCGCAAATAGGTAGGCATGGTGCGGGTGGGCAGCGCCAAACACCTGCACGACTCGCCCCAGCGCCGTATCCGTACCCGCACGCATGTCCAGTGGTTGGACTGCCAACCAGGCGAAGTCGATGCGGATCACTTGAGAAGGGCGCCCGACCAGCCGGCAAATTCATGGGCAGCAGACATGGGCCAAGTGACGGTCATGCTCAAACTACCTTTGCGGACCTCCACACGAATCGTGCGCTCCACGGGCTCTGCCGTTTGCGTGAGCAGGGGCACCGGGATAAATGCTGGCATGTCTATCGGCTCTGACGGAAGGGCTTCGGCGTGAGCGTCCGGCTGTGCTTGCTCCTTCAGCCAGCGGTGCAACACATTGGCGTTCATGCTATGCGCGCTGGCGACCGCTGCGATGGACGCGCCCGGCGCCCTGCACGCGGCAAGCAACGCGGCTTTGGTATCTGCTGAATAGGTTCGCTTGGTACGGCGCACGGCGTACCTCGGGGTGTCTGAGTCTTTGAGCATTGTGTCCACGATCAATTGTTGTGGACGCAATGTTGCAAGGTCGAGGGTCGGTCAACAAGGTGACTTCGCTGGCCGCTTACGAGCCTTGGGCTTTGCTGAAGCATTCAGTGATGCCCAAGGCGCTCTGAACGTGGGTGGTTTTAGGAGGGGAGCATTCCGCTGACCGCAGTGTTTAACTGCGGTCAGCGTCTTATGGGGCCTGTGGTCATGGCTGCAGGCAAAAAGGGCTGTTAAGGAATGTTGCTGGCGCTTTCCACGGTGCGTTGGAAGCCTCTTGACCGGGGCTGAGCACCGTATTCACAAAGCCTGCGGGGTGCCGGGATTCAACAACCCGGTACGCCAAAGGCAAGGCGAAATATTGAACCTCGCAAACAGTGAAAGCGCAAACAGTGAAAGCGCAAGGCGTGCCGGCTGGTTGGAACAACAACAACTACTGGTCTGCGACGCCCTCGGCCTCTGGCCACGTCATGCTCTTCCTTGGCGGCATGTACGGTGGCACAATCTACGACTGGACTGACGACGTCCCAAAGGCCGTTGCCTTTCAGGTATTGTGAGGCGGTTTTCGCGGAGCGACATTCTCAAACCTTGTTTGAGCCACCCGCAGCCGTGCGCTCATCTTGTTCAAGGCAGCCATGCCTTGCGGATTCTGAGGTGGCGGTAGTTGGGGCCGTCCGGCAGGAAGAAGGTTTTGAGGGGGCCGAGTTCGTGCTCGTAGATGTGCTTGCGCAAGCGCCAGGTGCTGGCGTGCCCATAGATGCCGTAGTAGCTGTTGAGGGTGGCCAGCATGCGCTGCAGCAGCGCGGTACCCGTGGGCGTGGATGGCCTGGTGGTTGGCCAGCCAGCGTTGCCAACTGCCACTGGGCTGCTGCATGGGGTGGTGCGTATCGTGCGGGAACACCAAGGCCCTGAACCAATGCAGCCGCCGCTTCAAAGCACGTACTGCGCGTTGACGGGTCAGGCGGTGGTGGGGGTGGACGATGGCGCCCAGAAAATCAGCGCCCTGGCTGCAGCGTTGCAGAACAGTTTTTGTGGGATGCAGCTGCAGGCGCAGCCGCTCTTGCAGGAATTGTTCAATGCGGGCTTTGTGCACCAGCAGGGTCTGGGGGGCATCAGCCAGCAGGACAAAGTCGTCAACGTAGCGTATGTAGCCGCGCACCTTGAGGGTGTGTTTGACGAACTGATCGAGCTCGTTGAGGTAGACGTTGGCAAAGAACTGGCTGGTGAGGCTGCCAATCGGCATGCCAACACCGGGCGGTGCGCCAAAAAGAGACTTGTGCGGCGGTACGCGCGCCAGCAGGTCGATGTCGCCGCTGCGCCGGGGCGGAGGCTCGGTGGGCGATTGTTGAATGATGGCGGTTGCCACTTGGTCCAGCTGCTGGCGTGTGGACGCAGGCCAAGGCAGTTTGGGCAAGGCGGTTTGCCGCAGCTGCAGCAGGATGCGGCGGTCGATGCTGGGAAAGAAGGCCCGGATGTCGAGTTGGCAGTACCACCGGTGTCCGGGTTGGCGCATGAAGTGCTGCAGGCGCCCGATAGCGGCTTGCGTGCCCTTGCCTTGCCGGTTGGCGTAGCTGTCGTCAATAAACCGCTTGTTCCACCAGGGTTCAATGTGTTGTACCAGCCATTGCTGGACCAGGCGGTCGGCGAAGGCCGGAGCAAAGATTTCGCGCAGCTTGGGGTCGGTGACGGCAAAGACCGTGAAGCCGCTGGGCCTGTAGTGGCCGCTGGCAATGTCATGCGCCAATGCAAGCACCATGTTGGGCAGCTGCAGCAGATGCGCGCTTGTGTTCGCTGTTGCTGGCTTTGGCGGCGCAGGCAAACAACTGCCGGGCAATGTCGTTTTGAGTCATGGAGAAGTATGGAACGCACGTTCAAACACCCTCAGATTTTTGCAGACTTGCTGAGCCTGTGCCAGCTTTATTACCCGATGCATAACAACTTGCCCAAACCTTTTCGCTATGCGGTGGGCGATCGCATTCTGTCGGAGCTGGCTGAGTGTTTGCGGCTGGTCGTGCTAGCTAACGCGGTGGACAAGCAGAGTCAGCTTGGCCGGCGTGACGGCGCGGCGTACGTGCGCCAGGTTCGCGCCGGTATCGAGGTGATACGCGGCTTTTTGCTGTTGGGCTGGAAGCTCAAGCTGGTTTCGCATGGCGCGCTGACAGAGTTCGGCATACGGCTGGAGGCTATCAGCCGGCAGGCGGCGCGCTGGCAGCAGTGGTTTGAGACGGTCTAGGGATGGTCTGCACAACAGCCTCAGGAGCTGCCGTTGAGGGGGACTTGTTCACATGATGAAACCGCCGCCGAATTTGGCGTCAATTTCCCCTTCTACGGTCATGTTTTAGCCCCCATTCGGGCTCTTGCCCGAATTGCAGGCGCACTCATGCGTGCAGGTCCTGCAAAATTCGTTTGCGTACCATCCACAGGTTCGATAGCGCGAACAGCGTGACCAGTTGCGCTGTGTTCTTGGCCAGACCCCGGTAGCGCACCTTGACGTGGCCAAACTGGCGCTTGATCACCCGAAACGGATGCTCGACCTTGGCGCGCACGCTGGCCTTGAGCTTTTCAGCTTGCTCAAGCAAGGCACCCCAGCCATTGCTGGCCAAGGCACGATGCTTGCCCGGACGCATGGCCACTTGCCACTGGACAGCGGTGGCCTCCGGGCGCTTACCGGCACCCTGGTAGCCCGCATCGGCAAACACCACGCTCTCCTGGCCATGCAGCAGACCATGGCCTTGTGTGACATCGCTCACGTTGGCAGCCGTGCCGATCACGCTATGCACCAAGCCCGAGTCAGCATCCACCCCAATGTGCGCCTTCATGCCAAAGTGCCACTGGTTGCCCTTCTTGGTCTGGTGTATCTCGGGGTCTCGCTCGCCGTCTTTGTTCTTGGTCGAGCTGGGCGCAGCAATCAAGGTGGCGTCCACCACCGTGCCCGTCTTGAGCATCAGGCCCTTGGAGGCCAGTGTGGCGTTGATCGCGGCCATGATCTGTTGGCTCAGATCGCCCGCTTCAAGCAAGTGACGAAAGCGCAGGATGGTGCTTTCGTTGGGCAGGCGGCTCAGGCCAGGATCGAGTTGAGTGAACTGGCAGTAAAGAGGCACGTCGTGCAAAGCCTCTTACATGGCCGGATCGCTCAGGCCGAACCACTGTTGCATGAAGTGGATGCGCAGCATGGTCTCGACTGCAAACGGCGGCCGTCCCGTCTTGCCCGCAGGCGCATGCGGTTGGGTCAGTCCAACCAACTCCGTCCAGGGAACCACCAGGTTTATCTCGTCAAGGAACTCACGCTTGCGCGTGCGCTTGGTGGCCAATTCGAAACCGGTCGTGGCAAGGCCTTGCTGTTTCATTTGTCGTTAGCGTCCCAAGCGGTCAAAGCGCTGACTTGTGCAGACCATCCCTAGCGATTCAGTTTTGGGATGCGTGCTTGACTTTGACCAAATTCGGTACTAAATTCAGACCCATCAACACCAAAGGATCGCCATGCTTTCCGCCGCCAATATCAAATCCATCTCTTACCTGAAGAGCCATGCAGCTCAGATCTCCGAAGACCTGGAGATGAACGGCACGCCTTTTTTCATCACCCAGAATGGCGAAGCCAGCATGGTGGTTGAAAGTGTGAAATGCTTTCAGGAAAAGGAAGCGCTCATCGCCGCCTTGAAAATCATCGCCTTGGGTGAAAAAGACCGCTTGCAAGGCAAAGGCATATCCGTTGCCGAGTCACGGGCGCAACTGGCAGCAGCTCGCCAACGCCGCAAGTAATGTCCATCATCATTCTTCCCGATGCACAGGAAGACTTGCTCTCGCTTCAGGAGTACATGCTCAATAAGTGGAGCGAGACTGACTGGCTCAATGCCGAAAACGAAATATTCGAAAAGCTGGCGCTGGTTGACACTGGACTTTTGACTGGGCCGCCCGTCCAGGAGCTTGCCTCCGTTGGCATCTTTGAGTACCAAAACGTCTTTACGTCACACCACAAGCTGGTCTATCGGCGAATCGACAGGGACGTTTACGTGTACCTCATTGCTTCGCACCGACAGGATTTCCCGACGCTGTTAGTGAGACGACTTCTGAAAGTTTGACACCCCATTGACGTGACCTCGCATGCTCAAAATGCGGCAGAGGCTCCCGCTCCAGCAGCACCCTCGCCAGGCATTGTGGACTACTGCCCGCCCTATGATTGGGACTGGGGAATTGGAGACAAAATGACCTGCGTCCAAAATTATCTAAACCCTTTTGAATTCCGCGAAGCCACCAACAACACACCAAGTCACGGAAACGAGAAGGGGCAACAGTTTAAGCACCTATCCCGCCGCCTCGCCGATGGCATAGCAACAAGTACTCATTCTTTTCTACGATGAACAAACAACAACTAGCCGCCAAGATATGGGAATCGGCTAACCAGATGCGGTCGAAGATAGAGGCCAATGAATACAAGGACTACATCCTCGGCTTCATCTTCTACAAATACCTCTCAGACAAGCTGGTGCGCGTTGCCAAAAGCGAAAACTTCAGCGACGAAGACCTCCGCGCCCTGTCAGAAGACGATGCCGAAGCTGTTGACCACATCAAGGGCAAGATCGGCTACTTCATCGCCCACCAACACCTGTTTTCTACCTGGCTAGAGCTCCAGGGCGACTTCAACGTATCCCATGTGCGCGATGCCTTGTCTGCTTTTGGTCGCCTCATTCACCCCAACCATAAGCGCCTTTTCGATGGCATCTTCAAAACCCTTGAAACGGGTTTGAGCAAGCTAGGCGACACGGCCGCCAAACAAACCAAGGCCATAGCGGAGCTGATTCAGCTCATCAAAGACATCCCCATGGATGGCAGGCAGGGCTACGACGTGCTGGGCTTTGTTTATGAGTACCTCATCAGCATGTTTGCTGCCAATGCAGGCAAAAAAGCGGGCGAGTTTTACACCCCGCACGAGGTCTCTGTGCTCATGTCCGAGGTCATTGCCCACCATCTGAAAGACCGCCAGACCATCCAGATATACGACTCCACCAGTGGATCGGGCTCGCTATTGCTCAACATAGGCCAGTCCATTGCCAAGCACATGGCGGACAAAAACAACATCCGCTACTACGCCCAAGAGCTCAAAGAAAACACCTACAACCTCACCCGCATGAACCTCATCATGCGCGACATCCTGCCCAACAACATCGTCACCCGCAACGCCGACACGCTAGAAGATGATTGGCCCTACTTTGACGACCAAGATCCCGTCAACACCTACGACCCACTGTACCTAGACGCCGTGGTCTCCAACCCGCCTTACTCACAAAAGTGGGACCCGCAGCACAAAGACACCGACCCCCGCTACGCCCGCTTTGGCCTGGCACCCAAGTCCAAGGCCGACTACGCTTTTTTGCTGCACGACCTCTATCACCTCAAGCCCGACGGCATCATGGCCATCGTCTTGCCACACGGCGTGCTCTTTCGGGGTGGCGAAGAGGGTGCCATCCGCAAGCAGCTGATTGAAAACAACCACCTTGAGACCATTATTGGCTTGCCGGCCAACATCTTCTTTGGCACCGGCATCCCCACCATCATCTTGGTGCTGCGGCAAAAGCGCGAGAGCAGCGATGTGCTCATCGTCGATGCATCCAAGGGCTTTGCCAAAGAGGGCAAAAGCAACAAGCTGCGCGCGTCTGACATCAAAAAAATCACCGACACCGTCAACAGCCGCACCAGCGTGACGCGCTACAGCCGCCTAGTGCCCAAAACCGAGCTGCAAGCCAACGACTACAACCTCAACATCCCGCGCTATGTGGATTCATCTGAGCCCGCCGAGAGCTGGGATTTGTATGCCTCCATGTTCGGCGGCATCCCCGTGAGCGAGTTGGACAGCTTGGCAGAATTTTGGCAAGCATTCCCAAGCCTGCGCGCCGCTCTGTTTGCCGACAATGGCACGCCCTACGTGGCACCCAAGGTGCAAGACCTTGCCGCAGCCACCCGCGCACACCCAGAGGTGACGCAATTCGGCCAAGCCTTCATCACCGCCTTTGCCACTTTCACCCCCTGGCTGCGACAAGCGCTGTTGGCGCACATGCTCACCCTGCACATCCCCCAGCAGGAGGCGCTGATCAGCGCAGAGTTGTTTGCACGCTTGGCCAATGTCGGCTCCGTGCCGCTCATCGACCGCTACCACGCCTACCAAATCCTGGCTGACCACTGGCAGCCCATCGCAACCGATCTGGAAATCTTGCAGACCGAAGGCTTTGATGCCACCCGCGTGATAGACCCCCACATGGTCACCAAAAAGAAAGACGGCAAAGACGCAGAGGTACAAGACGGCTGGAAGGGCCGCATCATGCCCTTTGAACTGGTGCAGGCCACCTACCTCACACAAGAGTTAGACGCGCTGCGCAAGCAAGAGGCTAGCCTTGGCGAAATTACTGCCTCCATAGACGATGCCTTTGATGGCCTGAGCGAGGAGGAGAAGTCCAACGACACCGTGAACGACGCAGGCGACAAGTTTGTCAGCGCCGCCGTCATCAAAGAAGCCAAGGCCTTGCAAGCAGAAGCAGAAAAGCCCGGCAACTTTGATCCCGAATCGTACGAGGCCAAAATCATCCAAGTGGCCGACTGGCTGGCAGAAGAGAAGACGCTCAAAGCCACCATCAAGCAAGCCGCCGCCGCCCTGCACCTGAAAACCAAAGCGACTATCGAAGCCTTAAGCGACGCGCAGGTGCGCGAGCTGCTGGAGCGCAAATGGATCAGCCCTCTGGTGGACGAATTGCACAGCCTGCCCGACCAGCAGATTGATGGATTGATTCGCAAGCTGGAAGCCCTGGTGCAAAAGTACCAAATTACCTATGCCGACAACGCCCGCGAGATCCAGCACACCCAAACCGCGTTGGCAGGAATGATTGAGGAGTTGGATGCGAATGCGTTCGACCTCAAAGGCTTAGCAGAATTGAAAACCTTGCTCGCGGGAAACTGAGATGACCGAGCAGACAAGCAGCAAAGTGCCGCAGATTCGCTTCAGTGAGTTTAGTGGCGCTTGGGGACGAAAGAGTTTGGGAGAAGTTTGCGTGGTTGGCGACGCAGATCATTGGATGCCCAAAACCACTTCCCACGGAATTCCATATGTAATGACTGGCGACTTTTTCGGGATTAACGGAGTCGATTTCAAGAATGCAAAACTAATTTCTGAAGCAGATTTTTACAAGCTCTCCAGAAAAATCAAACCGGAGCACGGCGACATATTGTTTGCACGTTATGCGTCGATTGGTTCAGTCAGATACATCAACACGACTCAAAAATTTATTGCCTCCTACTCATGCGCCATTTTGAAGTGCAGTAAATTTTTTGATGGTGAATATCTATTCTTTTTACTCCAAGCCAAACGATGCCAAGATCAGCTGAAGTCATCAACAAATACAGGGTCGCAGGGTAATGTTGGCATAGATTCAATTAGTTGTCCCTGCAAAACCCCTGCAACCCGCATGAACGCTTGTGATCTGGGGTGATTCCGGATGGTCAGAACTCTCAAATAGATATTCAATGGAGTCTGTTTTCTGGGAGTTTTTGAAAGCAGCGCCATGACCGATGACTTTTTCCGCAACCGCCTGGATCAGATGATCGATTTGCGCCACCCTCTGGCGGTGCTTGCTAACCGCATGCCTTGGCAAGAGATCGAAGCCTCCCTCGTCCAGCGCTGGGCACGCCAGGTCAAGTCTGGCAAGAAGATAGAAGACTTGGACTTGTTTGGTCCGGTCTCGGCCGTTGCCGGTGGCGGCGTCTCCAATGCCGGCCGTCCCCGTCTGCCCACCCGGTTAATGGTTGCCTTGCTGTACCTCAAGCATGCGTTCAATGAGAGCGACGAGGACGTGATCCAGCGCTGGGGTGAGACCCCCACTTGGCAGTACTTTTCTGGCAACGAATACTTTGAACACCAGTGGCCGTGCGACCCGACACAACTGGGGCGCTTTCGTAAAGCTCTGGGCGAAGAAGGCGTGGAAGAACTGCTGGCCCGCACCATGGAAGTGGCGGTCACCCTCAAGCTGATTGCCAAGAAAGAATTGACCCGCATGATCGTGGACTCCACGGTGCAAGAAAAAGCTGTGGCACATCCCACCGACAGCAAGCTGCTGGAGACCGCCCGATCCAAGGTGGTCGAGTTGGCCAAAGCCAATGGCATCGAGCTCAAACAGACCTACGCCAAAGAAGGCCAACTGCTGGGCTACAAGGCTGGGCGCTATGCCCATGCCCGCCAGTTCAAGCGCATGCGCAAAGCCATCAAACGCCAGCGCACCATCGTTGGACGGCTGCAGCGCGAGGTGGCTCGCAAGATGACCACGCTCAGCCAAGCCATACAAGAGACCTTGGGCCAGACCTTGGACAAGGCCAAACGCTTGGTCACGCAGACCGGCAGTCGCAAGGCAGTGGACAACCGCGCCAAGCTCTACAGCTGGCATGCGCCCGAGGTGGAGTGCATCTCAAAAGGCAAGAGCCGCAATCCGTACGAGTTCGGCGTGAAGGTGGGTCTGGCCATGACGCTCAAGGGCAATTTGATCGTGGGAGCCAGGAGCTTTCCCGGTAACCCGTATGACGGGCACACCATGCACGAGCAGATCGAGCAAAGCGCTATCCTGATGCAAGGCTTGGGGGTCAAGCCCGAGGTGGTGTACGCAGACTTGGGCTACCGGGGTGTGGACAAAGACAACCCGGACATTGAGATCAAACACCGGGGCAAGGACAAGCGGTTGACCGATGAAGAGCGCAGACTGCTCAAACGGCGCCAAGCGATCGAGCCGATCATCGGGCACCTCAAAGCGGATCACCGCATGGACCGCTGCCACCTCAAAGGCTCAGCAGGCGATGCACTGCACGCGGTGCTGTGCGCGGCGGGCTACAACATCCGCTGGCTGCTGCGGATGATCGCCCGGAAAGGCCTGGGCCTTTTGTTGTGCCTGCTGCAGGTGAGCGGTTTGACGGGCTTGTTTGAGAAATTGGCCAAAATCATCGGCCTCAACCGACTGCAAGGCTCAGATCGGCGCTGGGGGGGGTGGCTTGAAGTGAATTTTGCAGGGACGACCAATTAAGCAGTTAACCGCTTACTTTCCAGAGAAAAATGAGCAAGAGAAGGTTGCCAAATTCCTTTCCAGCATCAATGAGATGCTTGAGGGGCTTCAGCGCAAGCATGACAAGCTGGTGACGCTGAAAAAAGCGATGCTCCAAAAGATGTTCCCGCAACCCGGTGGTACCACGCCAGAAATTCGCTTCAAAGGGTTCTCTGCGCCATGGGACACGATTGCAATGGAGAAACTTGGGCAAACCTATTCGGGGTTGTTTGGGAAATCCAAGGGTGATTTTGGACGCGGTGACGGATATTTTGTCACGTATATGGGTGTTTTTAATCACACAGTTTCAAACCTAAATGTGACCGATGCCATTGGTGTCGATCCAAGTCAGAACGAAGTGAGAAAGGGTGATGTCCTCTTCACAATTTCTTCAGAGACACCGCATGAGGTGGGAATGTCATCTGTCTGGGCAGGCGATGCGAAAAACGTTTACTTGAACAGTTTCTGTTTTGGTTTTCGGCCCTTGCCCAGCCTGAAGAGTGACTTCTTAGCCTATGTTTTTCGAGCAGACGAATTTAGGAAAAGAATTTGCCTCTTGGCACAAGGCATTTCTCGCTACAACATTTCGAAAACAAAGGTAATGAAAATACCTGTCAGCATTCCAGACACTGATGAACAACAAAAAATCGGCACCTATTTCCGCACACTGGACGAGCTGATTTCTCAACACGCCACCCAGCTCCAAAAGCTCCAGCAGATCAAATCCGCCTGCCTAGAGCGCATGTTTGTCTAGCGCGCCGCATCCAGAGATTTCCCATGCTTATTCTCTACACCACAGACGACGGCAAAAGCCAGATTCAGCTGCGCAGCAAAGACCAAACCGTCTGGCTCACGCAGCGCGAGATGGCGGAGCTTTTTGATGTCAGCACGGACAACATCGGCCTGCATCTCAAGAACATTTTTGCGGACGGCGAGCTTGAGCAAAGTTCAGTTACCGAGGAATCCTCGGTAACTGCCGCCGACGGCAAAAGCTACCTGACCAAGCTCTACAACCTGGACGCGATTTTGGCCGTGGGCTACCGGGTTCGCTCACCGCGTGGGGTGCAGTTCCGCCGCTGGGCGTCCACCATCCTTAAGGAGTACCTGCACAAGGGCTTCGTGATGGACGACGAGCGCCTGAAGAACCCCGATGGCCGCCCAGACCACTTCGACGAGATGCTGGCGCGCATTCGCGACATTCGGGCCAGCGAAAAACGCTTCTACCAAAAGGTGCGCGACCTCTTGGCCCTGAGTAGCGACTACGACAAGACAGACAAGGCCACGCAGGTGTTTTTTGCCGCCGTGCAGAACCTGCTGATTTATGCCGTCACCCAAAAAACGGCCGCTGAGCTCATCACCGCGCGGGCCAAAGGCGACGACCCGAACTTTGGGCTGCTGCACTGGCAGGGGGCCAAGGTGCGCAAGGCAGACATTCTGGTCGCCAAAAACTACCTGACCGAAGACGAGATAGACACCCTGAACCGCTTGGTGGTCATCTTTCTGGAAACCGCCGAGCTGCGGGCCAAGAGCAAGCAAGAGACGCGCATGGCTTTTTGGAAGCAAAACGTTGATCAAATCATCACGTCCAACGGTTTTCCGCTGCTCACCCATCTGTGCACCATTAGCCATGCGCAAATGGAGAGCGCAACCAGCGCCCTTTATGCGGACTACGACCAGCGCCGCAAGACCATTGAGGCGCAGGAGGCCGATCAGCAGGATGAAGCCACGCTCAAAGCGCTGGAGCAAAAAATCAAACATCGCCCACATTCTTGATGGATCGCATGACCACCTCTGCCAAAGAATCTGAATTTGAAGCCGCTGTAATTCACGAGCTGCGCCAGCGTGGCTGGGGCGACGCGGATGTCATCAAGAACCCCAGCGAGGCAGACTTGTTGGCAAACTGGAAGCGCATTCTTTTTGAAAACAATCGCGGCCAAGACAGGTTGAACGAAGTTCCGCTGACCGACAGCGAGATGCAGCAGGTGATGGAGCAGATCACCGCGCTGCGCACACCGCTCAAGCTCAACGGGTTTATCAACGGCAAAACAGTGGCTATTACGCGCGACAACCCAGCCGATGCGCTGCACTTTGGCAAAGAGGTGAGCCTAAAAATTTACGACCGTCACGAGATAGCTGCAGGGCAGAGCCGCTACCAAATCGTGCAGCAGCCACGCCATGTACGGGGCTCGCCGCTGCTCAATGACCGGCGGGGCGAATTGGTGCTCCTCATCAGTGGCATGCCGGTGATTCACATTGAGCTCAAGAAAAGCGGCGTGGCGGTGAGCCAGGCCTACAACCAGATACAAAAATATTCGCGCGAGGGTATTTTTACGGGCATTTTTTCACTCATCCAGATATTCGTGGCCATGGAGCCCGACGAGGCGCTTTACTTTGCCAACCCAGGGCCAGATGGCAAGTTCAACAAAGACTATGCCTTTCACTGGGCGGACTTCAACAACGAGCCTGTCAACGACTGGAAGAGTTTTACGGCCAGCCTGCTGTCTATCCCCATGGCGCACCAGCTCATTGGCTTTTACACGGTCGCCGATGAGTCAGACGGCGTGCTCAAGGTGATGCGCAGCTACCAGTACTACGCTGCGCACGCCATTTCAGACAAAGTGGCCAAGACGGATTGGAAAAACCCCAACCGCCTAGGCGGCTACATCTGGCACACCACGGGCTCTGGCAAGACGATGACCAGTTTCAAGTCGGCCCAACTAATCGCTAACTCTAAAGACGCGGACAAAGTGGTCTTTTTGCTGGACCGCGTAGAGCTAGGCACGCAAACGCTGCAGGCCTATCGCAATTTCGCTGGCGATGGCAATGCGGTGCAAGCCACGGAATACACCGCCATGCTCATCAAGAAGCTCAAGAGCACGGACCCCGCCGACACCCTGATAGTTAGCTCTATCCAAAAGATGAGCAAGCTCAAGGACGAGGATGACGGCCTCAAAGCGCATGATCTGGAAACCATGCGCGCCAAGCGGATTGTGTTCATCATTGATGAATGCCACCGCAATACCTTTGGCGACATGCTCATTGATATCAAAGAGAGCTTTTCGGGCGCGGTGTTTTTCGGTTTCAGCGGCACACCTATCCAGCGGGAGAACGTGCGCAAGGACAACACCACCACCGATGTCTTTGGCGATGAGTTGCACCGCTACAGCATTGCGGACGGCATACGCGACAGAAACGTGCTGGGCTTTGACCCCTACCAAGTGCTGACCTACCGCGACCGCGATTTGCGACAGGCTGTCGCGCTAAGTAAAGCTAAAGCTGCAACCCCAGCGGAAGCCTTTGCAAATGCCAAAAAGAAAGCGGTTTTCAATAGTTACATGAACGATGTGCCCATGGCGGGGCACCGGGATAGTGCAGGCGTTTATCAACCCGGCATAGAAGACCACCTGCCCAACACCCAATACAGCCTCGCCGGGCACCACAACGCCGTAGTGCAAGACATTGCCGACAACTGGCTCACCCTGAGCCAAGGCAGTAAGTTCCACGCCATTTTTGGCACCAGCAGTGTGTCGGAGGCTATTGCCTACTACCGTCTGATAAAGGTGAAGTGCCCGCAGTTAAACATCACCGCGCTGTTTGATCCGCACATCAGCGATGAAGACGGCGGTGGCGATCCGGTGTTTAAAACCAATGGCCTGGTGGAGATTTTGCAAGACTACAACCATGCCTACGGCCAAAAGTTTGACCTGGGCAGTCACGTCAATTTCAAGCAAGACCTGGCCGCCCGCCTTGCGCACAAGGTGCCCTACATTCGCATCGAGGCCGAGCCACACAAGAGGCTAGACCTGCTGATTGTGGTGAACCAGATGCTCACCGGCTTCGATTCGAAGTGGGTCAACACGCTCTACCTCGACAAGCTGTTGACGTATGAGAACATCATTCAGGCGTTTTCGCGCACGAACCGCCTCTTTGGGCCAGACAAGCCGTTTGGCACCATTCGCTACTACCGCAAGCCGCATACCATGAAGCGCAACGTGGCCGCTGCCGTAAAGCTGTATTCAGGCGACAAACCCATTGGCCTGTTTGCTGACCGCTTGCCCCACAATTTGGAGCGCATGAATGCCAGCTTTGCGGAGATAAGCGCCATATTCAGCGCAGCAGGCATTCAAGATTTCATGAAGCTGCCAGACGACCTGACCGAGCGCGCCGCCTTTGCTAAGACCTTCCAAGAGTTCAACAAAGTGCTGGAGGCAGCCAAGATTCAAGGATTCAATTGGGAGCAGGCGATTTATGAGGGCGACGAGACAAACGAGTCGGTAGCACTTGCACTGACCCAGCACCAATACCTGACTCTTTTGCAGCGTTACAAAGAACTTTCCGCAGGAGCTGAGGGCGGCGGTGGTGGCGAGAGCATTCCGTTCGAGATTGACAGTCACATTACTGAGATTGACACCGGCAAGATAGATGCTGACTACATGAACTCGCGCTTTGACAAATATCTTAAAGTCTTGCAAGGTGGCGATGTGCACGCCAAAGAAACCACCTTGGCCGAGTTGCACCGCTCGTTTTCATCGCTGTCCCAAGAAGAGCAAAAAATCGCGGAGATTTTCCTGCACGACATTCAGCGTGGCGACGTGCAGATAGACACGCACCGCACCTTCCGCGACTACTTGGCTGACTATCAGGCCCATGCCAAGAATGTGCAAATCGACAAGCTGGTGGCTCTGGTGGGCGTAGATAAAGCAAAACTCGTCGCACTGATGAACACGCATGTAACGCTAGCCAATCTCAACGAATTTGGTCGCTTCGACGATCTGAAAGCAACCGTCGATCAGCAAAGGGCTAAAACATATTTCGAAGGCTTGGAAAGTAAGGCGCTACCCTTATTCAGGGTCAACATCAGAGCTGCGAAGCTCCTTCAGGATTTCATCATCCAAGGGGGGATTGTTGTCTAACTTTTCCTACGAGGCGTTCGACGTCCCCCCATTTTCAGTAGCATTTGGGTTTGGAGTCCGGGGTTAATTTAACTGGTTTCTGAATCAGTGTTTTTGCATAGGCGGCCGGTGTCAGTCCGCCCAGTGATCTCTTCGGTCTCTCCTCGTTGTATTCCTTCCTCCATGCTTCAACGATCACACGGGCATGCGGCAGACTGGTGAACCAGTGCTCGTTCAGGCATTCATCGCGGAATCGCCCGTTGAATGATTCGATATAGGCGTTCTGGTTGGGCTTGCCGGGTTCGATTAGAAATAACTTAACACCCCGTGCATGGGCCCATGTCAGCATGGCCCGGCTGCAGAACTCTTTCCCGTTGTCGGCCCTGATCGCTTTGGGTAAGCCTCGCGTGGTGCTCAGTTGTTCCAGGATGCGTACGATCTGATTCCCGCCCAATGCACGCTCCGGCACGATCGCCACGGCCTCATGGGTTGCGTCATCCACTACCGTGAGGTTCTTGATGCTGCGCCCCTCTGCCGTGCGGTCAAACACGAAGTCCATCGACCACACTTGGTTAGCTGCCGTGGGGCGCTCCAATGTAACCGGTCACTGGCCAGCGTTATTGCCTGCGTTACCAAACCGTGTAATGGTGAACGCAATGTATCCCAAGCCCTGGGACTGTCCAAAGGCGTCATCTCCAAATACATCCGTCAGGCTCTTGCAGCAGGACTGGATTGGAGTGCCATAGAAACCTTGT
>NZ_JAVBIJ010000001.1:3865000-3867929 GCF_032193765.1 Rhodoferax potami | reverse complement strand
CTTGGGACCGGCTACAGCCCCAGGATGAGATGAGCCGACATCGAGGTGCCAAACACCGCCGTCGATATGAACTCTTGGGCGGTATCAGCCTGTTATCCCCAGAGTACCTTTTATCCGTTGAGCGATGGCCCTTCCATACAGAACCACCGGATCACTATGTCCTGCTTTCGCATCTGCTCGACTTGTCAGTCTCGCAGTTAAGCACGCTTATGCCATTGCACTATCATCACGATGTCCGACCGTAACTAGCGTACCTTCGAACTCCTCCGTTACGCTTTGGGAGGAGACCGCCCCAGTCAAACTGCCTACCATGCACTGTCCCCGATCCAGATAATGGACCTAGGTTAGAACCTCAAACACACCAGGGTGGTATTTCAACGTTGGCTCCATAAGATCTAGCGACCCTACTTCAAAGCCTCCCACCTATCCTACACAGATCTGTTCAAAGTCCAATACAAAGCTACAGTAAAGGTTCATGGGGTCTTTCCGTCTTTCCGCGGGGAGATTGCATCATCACAAACATTTCAACTTCGCTGAGTCTCAGGAGGAGACAGTGTGGCCATCGTTACGCCATTCGTGCAGGTCGGAACTTACCCGACAAGGAATTTCGCTACCTTAGGACCGTTATAGTTACGGCCGCCGTTTACTGGGACTTCAATCAAGAGCTTGCACCCCATCATTTAATCTTCCAGCACCGGGCAGGCGTCACACCCTATACGTCCACTTTCGTGTTTGCAGAGTGCTGTGTTTTTAATAAACAGTCGCAGCCACCGATTTTTTGCAACCTCATTGGGCTCCATCCGCGAGGGACTTCACCTACTAAAGGCACACCTTCTTCCGAAGTTACGGTGTCAATTTGCCGAGTTCCTTCTCCTGAGTTCTCTCAAGCGCCTTAGAATACTCATCTCGCGCACCAGTGTCGGTTTGCGGTACGGTCGTGTGTAGCTGAAGCTTAGTGGCTTTTCCTGGAAGCAGGGTATCACTCACTTCGTCTGCAAGCAGACTCGTTATCACTCCTCATCTAAGCCCGGCGGATTTGCCTACCAGGCACGACTACAAGCTTGAACCAACATGTCCAACAGTTGGCTGAGTTAACCTTCTCCGTCCCCACATCGCACTACACATCGGTACAGGAATATTGACCTGTTTCCCATCAGCTACGCATCTCTGCCTCGCCTTAGGGGCCAACTCACTCTACGCCGATGAACGTTGCGTAGAAAACCTTGCGCTTACGGCGAGGGGGCTTTTCACCCCCTTTAACGCTACTCATGTCAGCATTCGCACTTCTGATACCTCCAGCACGCTTTACAACGCACCTTCACAGGCTTACAGAACGCTCTCCTACCACTTGCAATAAATTGCAAATCCGCAGCTTCGGTAACTGGCTTAGCCCCGTTACATCTTCCGCGCAGGACGACTCGATCAGTGAGCTATTACGCTTTCTTTAAATGATGGCTGCTTCTAAGCCAACATCCTGACTGTTTTAGCCTTCCCACTTCGTTTCCCACTTAGCCAATTTTAGGGACCTTAGCTGGCGGTCTGGGTTGTTTCCCTCTTGAGTCCGGACGTTAGCACCCGGTGCTCTGTCTCCCAAGCTGTACTCTGCGGTATTCGGAGTTTGCATTGGTTTGGTAAGTCGCCATGACCCCCTAGCCAAAACAGTGCTCTACCCCCGCAGGTAATACTTGAGGCACTACCTAAATAGTTTTCGGAGAGAACCAGCTATTTCCAAGTTTGTTTAGCCTTTCACCCCTATCCACAGCTCATCCGCTAGTTTTGCAACACTAGTCGGTTCGGACCTCCAGTACCTGTTACGGCACCTTCATCCTGGCCATGGATAGATCACTTGGTTTCGGGTCTACACCCAGCGACTAGACGCCCTATTCGGACTCGATTTCTCTACGGCTTCCCTATTCGGTTAACCTTGCCACTGAATGTAAGTCGCTGACCCATTATACAAAAGGTACGCAGTCACCCTTACGGGCTCCTACTTTTTGTAAGCATGCGGTTTCAGGATCTATTTCACTCCCCTCCCGGGGTTCTTTTCGCCTTTCCCTCACGGTACTAGTTCACTATCGGTCAATGATGAGTATTTAGCCTTGGAGGATGGTCCCCCCATATTCAGACAGGATTTCTCGTGTCCCGCCCTACTTTTCGCAAGCTCAGTACCACACAGGTCATTTCACGTACGGGGCTATCACCCGCTATGGCCAGCATTTCCAGGCTGTTCCGTTATGTCTTGTGCTATCACTTGCAGGCTTCTCCGATTTCGCTCGCCACTACTTTCGGAATCTCGGTTGATGTCTTTTCCTCGAGCTACTGAGATGTTTCAGTTCACCCGGTTCGCCTCGCATACCTATGTATTCAGTATGCGATACCCCTAAGGGTGGGTTTCCCCATTCGGAAATCTCCGGATCAAAGCTAATTTGCCAGCTCCCCGAAGCTTATCGCAGGCTATCACGTCCTTCGTCGCCTATCATTGCCAAGGCATCCACCACATGCTCTTATTCACTTGACCCTATAACTTTGACCACTCTTGCGAGTATCTCCGTCATCTTCAAGGAATGTTTGACAGGTCTCTCACCTGTCGCGTTATGCCGTAAATGACATCACCACTTGCTTTCGCAACCAGTGAGCCTAATTACTTTCGAATTTCAAACAAAGTTTGATATTCATTTTGACGCAATCAAATATGTTGCCAACAACCACGCAAGGCACGGTCTGCACTAAACCTTTACGAATGTGCAGTTTCCTTGGCGCAGCTTAAAGTTGGCAACGCTGATTAAACTCTATAAATTGTTAAAGAACAGCCGGTTGATCAAGAGATCTTGATCAACAACAAAGCAGCCTCTTCATTGCAAGCAATGCAAAGCTACTTTGGTGTTGACTTCATGTGTATCGGAAGTTTGGTGGAGGATGACGGGATCGA
>NZ_JAVBIJ010000001.1:3860000-3862500 GCF_032193765.1 Rhodoferax potami | reverse complement strand
CTCTTCAGGGGGCTCAAGGCCCCGGCAGATCTCATCTTGAAACGAGTTTCCCGCTTAGATGCTTTCAGCGGTTATCTCTTCCACACTTAGCTACTCGGCAATGCCACTGGCGTGACAACCGATACACCAGAGGTGTGTCCACTCCGGTCCTCTCGTACTAGGAGCAGGCTTCCTCAAATCTGCAGCGCCCACGGAAGATAGGGACCAAACTGTCTCACGACGTTTTAAACCCAGCTCACGTACCTCTTTAAATGGCGAACAGCCATACCCTTGGGACCGGCTACAGCCCCAGGATGAGATGAGCCGACATCGAGGTGCCAAACACCGCCGTCGATATGAACTCTTGGGCGGTATCAGCCTGTTATCCCCAGAGTACCTTTTATCCGTTGAGCGATGGCCCTTCCATACAGAACCACCGGATCACTATGTCCTGCTTTCGCATCTGCTCGACTTGTCAGTCTCGCAGTTAAGCACGCTTATGCCATTGCACTATCATCACGATGTCCGACCGTAACTAGCGTACCTTCGAACTCCTCCGTTACGCTTTGGGAGGAGACCGCCCCAGTCAAACTGCCTACCATGCACTGTCCCCGATCCAGATAATGGACCTAGGTTAGAACCTCAAACACACCAGGGTGGTATTTCAACGTTGGCTCCATAAGATCTAGCGACCCTACTTCAAAGCCTCCCACCTATCCTACACAGATCTGTTCAAAGTCCAATACAAAGCTACAGTAAAGGTTCATGGGGTCTTTCCGTCTTTCCGCGGGGAGATTGCATCATCACAAACATTTCAACTTCGCTGAGTCTCAGGAGGAGACAGTGTGGCCATCGTTACGCCATTCGTGCAGGTCGGAACTTACCCGACAAGGAATTTCGCTACCTTAGGACCGTTATAGTTACGGCCGCCGTTTACTGGGACTTCAATCAAGAGCTTGCACCCCATCATTTAATCTTCCAGCACCGGGCAGGCGTCACACCCTATACGTCCACTTTCGTGTTTGCAGAGTGCTGTGTTTTTAATAAACAGTCGCAGCCACCGATTTTTTGCAACCTCATTGGGCTCCATCCGCGAGGGACTTCACCTACTAAAGGCACACCTTCTTCCGAAGTTACGGTGTCAATTTGCCGAGTTCCTTCTCCTGAGTTCTCTCAAGCGCCTTAGAATACTCATCTCGCGCACCAGTGTCGGTTTGCGGTACGGTCGTGTGTAGCTGAAGCTTAGTGGCTTTTCCTGGAAGCAGGGTATCACTCACTTCGTCTGCAAGCAGACTCGTTATCACTCCTCATCTAAGCCCGGCGGATTTGCCTACCAGGCACGACTACAAGCTTGAACCAACATGTCCAACAGTTGGCTGAGTTAACCTTCTCCGTCCCCACATCGCACTACACATCGGTACAGGAATATTGACCTGTTTCCCATCAGCTACGCATCTCTGCCTCGCCTTAGGGGCCAACTCACTCTACGCCGATGAACGTTGCGTAGAAAACCTTGCGCTTACGGCGAGGGGGCTTTTCACCCCCTTTAACGCTACTCATGTCAGCATTCGCACTTCTGATACCTCCAGCACGCTTTACAACGCACCTTCACAGGCTTACAGAACGCTCTCCTACCACTTGCAATAAATTGCAAATCCGCAGCTTCGGTAACTGGCTTAGCCCCGTTACATCTTCCGCGCAGGACGACTCGATCAGTGAGCTATTACGCTTTCTTTAAATGATGGCTGCTTCTAAGCCAACATCCTGACTGTTTTAGCCTTCCCACTTCGTTTCCCACTTAGCCAATTTTAGGGACCTTAGCTGGCGGTCTGGGTTGTTTCCCTCTTGAGTCCGGACGTTAGCACCCGGTGCTCTGTCTCCCAAGCTGTACTCTGCGGTATTCGGAGTTTGCATTGGTTTGGTAAGTCGCCATGACCCCCTAGCCAAAACAGTGCTCTACCCCCGCAGGTAATACTTGAGGCACTACCTAAATAGTTTTCGGAGAGAACCAGCTATTTCCAAGTTTGTTTAGCCTTTCACCCCTATCCACAGCTCATCCGCTAGTTTTGCAACACTAGTCGGTTCGGACCTCCAGTACCTGTTACGGCACCTTCATCCTGGCCATGGATAGATCACTTGGTTTCGGGTCTACACCCAGCGACTAGACGCCCTATTCGGACTCGATTTCTCTACGGCTTCCCTATTCGGTTAACCTTGCCACTGAATGTAAGTCGCTGACCCATTATACAAAAGGTACGCAGTCACCCTTACGGGCTCCTACTTTTTGTAAGCATGCGGTTTCAGGATCTATTTCACTCCCCTCCCGGGGTTCTTTTCGCCTTTCCCTCACGGTACTAGTTCACTATCGGTCAATGATGAGTATTTAGCCTTGGAGGATGGTCCCCCCATATTCAGACAGGATTTCTCGTGTCCCGCCCTACTTTTCGCAAGCTCAGTACCACACAGGTCATTTCACGTACGGGGCTATCACCCGCTATGGCCAGCATTTCCAGGCTGTTCC
>NZ_JAVBIJ010000001.1:3847500-3850000 GCF_032193765.1 Rhodoferax potami | reverse complement strand
TCTTCCGAAGTTACGGTGTCAATTTGCCGAGTTCCTTCTCCTGAGTTCTCTCAAGCGCCTTAGAATACTCATCTCGCGCACCAGTGTCGGTTTGCGGTACGGTCGTGTGTAGCTGAAGCTTAGTGGCTTTTCCTGGAAGCAGGGTATCACTCACTTCGTCTGCAAGCAGACTCGTTATCACTCCTCATCTAAGCCCGGCGGATTTGCCTACCAGGCACGACTACAAGCTTGAACCAACATGTCCAACAGTTGGCTGAGTTAACCTTCTCCGTCCCCACATCGCACTACACATCGGTACAGGAATATTGACCTGTTTCCCATCAGCTACGCATCTCTGCCTCGCCTTAGGGGCCAACTCACTCTACGCCGATGAACGTTGCGTAGAAAACCTTGCGCTTACGGCGAGGGGGCTTTTCACCCCCTTTAACGCTACTCATGTCAGCATTCGCACTTCTGATACCTCCAGCACGCTTTACAACGCACCTTCACAGGCTTACAGAACGCTCTCCTACCACTTGCAATAAATTGCAAATCCGCAGCTTCGGTAACTGGCTTAGCCCCGTTACATCTTCCGCGCAGGACGACTCGATCAGTGAGCTATTACGCTTTCTTTAAATGATGGCTGCTTCTAAGCCAACATCCTGACTGTTTTAGCCTTCCCACTTCGTTTCCCACTTAGCCAATTTTAGGGACCTTAGCTGGCGGTCTGGGTTGTTTCCCTCTTGAGTCCGGACGTTAGCACCCGGTGCTCTGTCTCCCAAGCTGTACTCTGCGGTATTCGGAGTTTGCATTGGTTTGGTAAGTCGCCATGACCCCCTAGCCAAAACAGTGCTCTACCCCCGCAGGTAATACTTGAGGCACTACCTAAATAGTTTTCGGAGAGAACCAGCTATTTCCAAGTTTGTTTAGCCTTTCACCCCTATCCACAGCTCATCCGCTAGTTTTGCAACACTAGTCGGTTCGGACCTCCAGTACCTGTTACGGCACCTTCATCCTGGCCATGGATAGATCACTTGGTTTCGGGTCTACACCCAGCGACTAGACGCCCTATTCGGACTCGATTTCTCTACGGCTTCCCTATTCGGTTAACCTTGCCACTGAATGTAAGTCGCTGACCCATTATACAAAAGGTACGCAGTCACCCTTACGGGCTCCTACTTTTTGTAAGCATGCGGTTTCAGGATCTATTTCACTCCCCTCCCGGGGTTCTTTTCGCCTTTCCCTCACGGTACTAGTTCACTATCGGTCAATGATGAGTATTTAGCCTTGGAGGATGGTCCCCCCATATTCAGACAGGATTTCTCGTGTCCCGCCCTACTTTTCGCAAGCTCAGTACCACACAGGTCATTTCACGTACGGGGCTATCACCCGCTATGGCCAGCATTTCCAGGCTGTTCCGTTATGTCTTGTGCTATCACTTGCAGGCTTCTCCGATTTCGCTCGCCACTACTTTCGGAATCTCGGTTGATGTCTTTTCCTCGAGCTACTGAGATGTTTCAGTTCACCCGGTTCGCCTCGCATACCTATGTATTCAGTATGCGATACCCCTAAGGGTGGGTTTCCCCATTCGGAAATCTCCGGATCAAAGCTAATTTGCCAGCTCCCCGAAGCTTATCGCAGGCTATCACGTCCTTCGTCGCCTATCATTGCCAAGGCATCCACCACATGCTCTTATTCACTTGACCCTATAACTTTGACCACTCTTGCGAGTATCTCCGTCATCTTCAAGGAATGTTTGACAGGTCTCTCACCTGTCGCGTTATGCCGTAAATGACATCACCACTTGCTTTCGCAACCAGTGAGCCTAATTACTTTCGAATTTCAAACAAAGTTTGATATTCATTTTGACGCAATCAAATATGTTGCCAACAACCACGCAAGGCACGGTCTGCACTAAACCTTTACGAATGTGCAGTTTCCTTGGCGCAGCTTAAAGTTGGCAACGCTGATTAAACTCTATAAATTGTTAAAGAACAGCCGGTTGATCAAGAGATCTTGATCAACAACAAAGCAGCCTCTTCATTGCAAGCAATGCAAAGCTACTTTGGTGTTGACTTCATGTGTATCGGAAGTTTGGTGGAGGATGACGGGATCGAACCGACGACCCCCTGCTTGCAAAGCAGGTGCTCTCCCAGCTGAGCTAATCCCCCGTATTTCCCAATATCTACCTGTTTATTGGACGACGATGGTGGGTCTGGTTGGTCTCGAACCAACGACCCCCGCCTTATCAAGACGGTGCTCTAACCAACTGAGCTACAGACCCAAGCCGGTCACTGATGACCAGGCATAAGCCCAAGTCGTTAGCGACAACCTTCCAACAACCGATAAGTGTGAGCGTTCAAATTAGATTGCAGTTTTCCAGAAAGGAGGTGATCCAGCCGCACCTTCCGATACGGCTACCTTGTTACGACTTCACCCCAGTCACGAACCCTGCCGTGGTAATCGCCCTCCTTGCGGTTAGGCTAACTACTTCTGGCAGAACCCGCTCCCATGGTGTGAC
>NZ_JAVBIJ010000001.1:3842500-3845000 GCF_032193765.1 Rhodoferax potami | reverse complement strand
ATACAGAACCACCGGATCACTATGTCCTGCTTTCGCATCTGCTCGACTTGTCAGTCTCGCAGTTAAGCACGCTTATGCCATTGCACTATCATCACGATGTCCGACCGTAACTAGCGTACCTTCGAACTCCTCCGTTACGCTTTGGGAGGAGACCGCCCCAGTCAAACTGCCTACCATGCACTGTCCCCGATCCAGATAATGGACCTAGGTTAGAACCTCAAACACACCAGGGTGGTATTTCAACGTTGGCTCCATAAGATCTAGCGACCCTACTTCAAAGCCTCCCACCTATCCTACACAGATCTGTTCAAAGTCCAATACAAAGCTACAGTAAAGGTTCATGGGGTCTTTCCGTCTTTCCGCGGGGAGATTGCATCATCACAAACATTTCAACTTCGCTGAGTCTCAGGAGGAGACAGTGTGGCCATCGTTACGCCATTCGTGCAGGTCGGAACTTACCCGACAAGGAATTTCGCTACCTTAGGACCGTTATAGTTACGGCCGCCGTTTACTGGGACTTCAATCAAGAGCTTGCACCCCATCATTTAATCTTCCAGCACCGGGCAGGCGTCACACCCTATACGTCCACTTTCGTGTTTGCAGAGTGCTGTGTTTTTAATAAACAGTCGCAGCCACCGATTTTTTGCAACCTCATTGGGCTCCATCCGCGAGGGACTTCACCTACTAAAGGCACACCTTCTTCCGAAGTTACGGTGTCAATTTGCCGAGTTCCTTCTCCTGAGTTCTCTCAAGCGCCTTAGAATACTCATCTCGCGCACCAGTGTCGGTTTGCGGTACGGTCGTGTGTAGCTGAAGCTTAGTGGCTTTTCCTGGAAGCAGGGTATCACTCACTTCGTCTGCAAGCAGACTCGTTATCACTCCTCATCTAAGCCCGGCGGATTTGCCTACCAGGCACGACTACAAGCTTGAACCAACATGTCCAACAGTTGGCTGAGTTAACCTTCTCCGTCCCCACATCGCACTACACATCGGTACAGGAATATTGACCTGTTTCCCATCAGCTACGCATCTCTGCCTCGCCTTAGGGGCCAACTCACTCTACGCCGATGAACGTTGCGTAGAAAACCTTGCGCTTACGGCGAGGGGGCTTTTCACCCCCTTTAACGCTACTCATGTCAGCATTCGCACTTCTGATACCTCCAGCACGCTTTACAACGCACCTTCACAGGCTTACAGAACGCTCTCCTACCACTTGCAATAAATTGCAAATCCGCAGCTTCGGTAACTGGCTTAGCCCCGTTACATCTTCCGCGCAGGACGACTCGATCAGTGAGCTATTACGCTTTCTTTAAATGATGGCTGCTTCTAAGCCAACATCCTGACTGTTTTAGCCTTCCCACTTCGTTTCCCACTTAGCCAATTTTAGGGACCTTAGCTGGCGGTCTGGGTTGTTTCCCTCTTGAGTCCGGACGTTAGCACCCGGTGCTCTGTCTCCCAAGCTGTACTCTGCGGTATTCGGAGTTTGCATTGGTTTGGTAAGTCGCCATGACCCCCTAGCCAAAACAGTGCTCTACCCCCGCAGGTAATACTTGAGGCACTACCTAAATAGTTTTCGGAGAGAACCAGCTATTTCCAAGTTTGTTTAGCCTTTCACCCCTATCCACAGCTCATCCGCTAGTTTTGCAACACTAGTCGGTTCGGACCTCCAGTACCTGTTACGGCACCTTCATCCTGGCCATGGATAGATCACTTGGTTTCGGGTCTACACCCAGCGACTAGACGCCCTATTCGGACTCGATTTCTCTACGGCTTCCCTATTCGGTTAACCTTGCCACTGAATGTAAGTCGCTGACCCATTATACAAAAGGTACGCAGTCACCCTTACGGGCTCCTACTTTTTGTAAGCATGCGGTTTCAGGATCTATTTCACTCCCCTCCCGGGGTTCTTTTCGCCTTTCCCTCACGGTACTAGTTCACTATCGGTCAATGATGAGTATTTAGCCTTGGAGGATGGTCCCCCCATATTCAGACAGGATTTCTCGTGTCCCGCCCTACTTTTCGCAAGCTCAGTACCACACAGGTCATTTCACGTACGGGGCTATCACCCGCTATGGCCAGCATTTCCAGGCTGTTCCGTTATGTCTTGTGCTATCACTTGCAGGCTTCTCCGATTTCGCTCGCCACTACTTTCGGAATCTCGGTTGATGTCTTTTCCTCGAGCTACTGAGATGTTTCAGTTCACCCGGTTCGCCTCGCATACCTATGTATTCAGTATGCGATACCCCTAAGGGTGGGTTTCCCCATTCGGAAATCTCCGGATCAAAGCTAATTTGCCAGCTCCCCGAAGCTTATCGCAGGCTATCACGTCCTTCGTCGCCTATCATTGCCAAGGCATCCACCACATGCTCTTATTCACTTGACCCTATAACTTTGACCACTCTTGCGAGTATCTCCGTCATCTTCAAGGAATGTTTGACAGGTCTCTCACCTGTCGCGTTATGCCGTAAATGACATCACCACTTGCTTTCGCAACCAGTGA
>NZ_JAVBIJ010000001.1:3837500-3840000 GCF_032193765.1 Rhodoferax potami | reverse complement strand
TGTCCTGTTCGGGATGGGAAGGAGTGGTACCAAGTCGCTATGGTCGTCAGGCATAACTTGTTGTCACCCAGACTAGAGGTCTGGGCAACCAATTTATAGAGCTAATCAGCTTGTCTTTTACGACGCCATCTCGCTGGGAGATGGTCATTTGAATGCGTCAACTTGGCATAACTTCCTTGAAGTACTTGCGTACATCAAAGTTATAGGGTCAAGCCGCACGAGCAATTAGTATCGGTTAGCTTAACGCATTACTGCGCTTCCACACCCGACCTATCAACGTCCTGGTCTTGAACGACTCTTCAGGGGGCTCAAGGCCCCGGCAGATCTCATCTTGAAACGAGTTTCCCGCTTAGATGCTTTCAGCGGTTATCTCTTCCACACTTAGCTACTCGGCAATGCCACTGGCGTGACAACCGATACACCAGAGGTGTGTCCACTCCGGTCCTCTCGTACTAGGAGCAGGCTTCCTCAAATCTGCAGCGCCCACGGAAGATAGGGACCAAACTGTCTCACGACGTTTTAAACCCAGCTCACGTACCTCTTTAAATGGCGAACAGCCATACCCTTGGGACCGGCTACAGCCCCAGGATGAGATGAGCCGACATCGAGGTGCCAAACACCGCCGTCGATATGAACTCTTGGGCGGTATCAGCCTGTTATCCCCAGAGTACCTTTTATCCGTTGAGCGATGGCCCTTCCATACAGAACCACCGGATCACTATGTCCTGCTTTCGCATCTGCTCGACTTGTCAGTCTCGCAGTTAAGCACGCTTATGCCATTGCACTATCATCACGATGTCCGACCGTAACTAGCGTACCTTCGAACTCCTCCGTTACGCTTTGGGAGGAGACCGCCCCAGTCAAACTGCCTACCATGCACTGTCCCCGATCCAGATAATGGACCTAGGTTAGAACCTCAAACACACCAGGGTGGTATTTCAACGTTGGCTCCATAAGATCTAGCGACCCTACTTCAAAGCCTCCCACCTATCCTACACAGATCTGTTCAAAGTCCAATACAAAGCTACAGTAAAGGTTCATGGGGTCTTTCCGTCTTTCCGCGGGGAGATTGCATCATCACAAACATTTCAACTTCGCTGAGTCTCAGGAGGAGACAGTGTGGCCATCGTTACGCCATTCGTGCAGGTCGGAACTTACCCGACAAGGAATTTCGCTACCTTAGGACCGTTATAGTTACGGCCGCCGTTTACTGGGACTTCAATCAAGAGCTTGCACCCCATCATTTAATCTTCCAGCACCGGGCAGGCGTCACACCCTATACGTCCACTTTCGTGTTTGCAGAGTGCTGTGTTTTTAATAAACAGTCGCAGCCACCGATTTTTTGCAACCTCATTGGGCTCCATCCGCGAGGGACTTCACCTACTAAAGGCACACCTTCTTCCGAAGTTACGGTGTCAATTTGCCGAGTTCCTTCTCCTGAGTTCTCTCAAGCGCCTTAGAATACTCATCTCGCGCACCAGTGTCGGTTTGCGGTACGGTCGTGTGTAGCTGAAGCTTAGTGGCTTTTCCTGGAAGCAGGGTATCACTCACTTCGTCTGCAAGCAGACTCGTTATCACTCCTCATCTAAGCCCGGCGGATTTGCCTACCAGGCACGACTACAAGCTTGAACCAACATGTCCAACAGTTGGCTGAGTTAACCTTCTCCGTCCCCACATCGCACTACACATCGGTACAGGAATATTGACCTGTTTCCCATCAGCTACGCATCTCTGCCTCGCCTTAGGGGCCAACTCACTCTACGCCGATGAACGTTGCGTAGAAAACCTTGCGCTTACGGCGAGGGGGCTTTTCACCCCCTTTAACGCTACTCATGTCAGCATTCGCACTTCTGATACCTCCAGCACGCTTTACAACGCACCTTCACAGGCTTACAGAACGCTCTCCTACCACTTGCAATAAATTGCAAATCCGCAGCTTCGGTAACTGGCTTAGCCCCGTTACATCTTCCGCGCAGGACGACTCGATCAGTGAGCTATTACGCTTTCTTTAAATGATGGCTGCTTCTAAGCCAACATCCTGACTGTTTTAGCCTTCCCACTTCGTTTCCCACTTAGCCAATTTTAGGGACCTTAGCTGGCGGTCTGGGTTGTTTCCCTCTTGAGTCCGGACGTTAGCACCCGGTGCTCTGTCTCCCAAGCTGTACTCTGCGGTATTCGGAGTTTGCATTGGTTTGGTAAGTCGCCATGACCCCCTAGCCAAAACAGTGCTCTACCCCCGCAGGTAATACTTGAGGCACTACCTAAATAGTTTTCGGAGAGAACCAGCTATTTCCAAGTTTGTTTAGCCTTTCACCCCTATCCACAGCTCATCCGCTAGTTTTGCAACACTAGTCGGTTCGGACCTCCAGTACCTGTTACGGCACCTTCATCCTGGCCATGGATAGATCACTTGGTTTCGGGTCTACACCCAGCGACTAGACGCCCTATTCGGACTCGATTTCTCTACGGCTTCCCTATTCGGTTAACCTTGCCACTGAAT